>DASQVJ010000138.1:0-10431 GCA_035640835.1 Bryobacteraceae bacterium | reverse complement strand
GGCCCCGGCAGCATGAACATGCGGGCAAGTGCCTCCCTCGGTGTGTTTACGATCTGCGAAGGTGGCCAGCGCGACTGCTGAAGGCTGGGAAACGGCTCCGGAGGAAGGAAGAACGTCGTCTCGATCTCCTTGAATTGTGCGATTCGCTCCAATGGTCCCATTACCTGCACCCAGCCTCCATTCATGCCTGGAAATACCCGGTTGATCTCATCAAAGGTGTCATCGCCGTGTTGGGTAATCCATGGAAGACCAGTGCGGGGTTCGAACGCCATTCCGAAGCTGTTTCGCAGACCGTACGCGAACACGAGTTTCAAGTTGTCGCCAACTTCGCCGCCCATGGACGAGCCGACTGCGAAAAACGGATTGTCGACCGGTGCCGTTCCATCGGGGTTCAACCGGAAAACCACTCCCGACAGATGAGCGTCGTCCGGTTGCGGTCCGCCGAACTGATCGTCGGGTACAGCTGTAAGCGGTGCCGGTGGGAAGTAACGGATCGGGCAGAAGGTAGGTTCTGAAGCTGGCCACGCCTGCCTTGATCGCCGAAGGAAACGTAAAGGTTTCCGTCAGGACCGAACCCGATAACGCCGCCGTCATGATTGCCGCGTGCAGGCTGACCGTCATCCCCCTGGCCGGGAGGAACCGGCGCCCCATCGTTCTGATACGAGCGAAGCATCAGCAGATTGTGGTCGAAGGAGAGCGTGTTCCCATTCCAGAGAAACCGGTCCACGCGATTCCCAAGCAAGGGCACTCTCAGGATCTCGTTTGTGTCGGCCGTGAACATGTTGCCGTCACTGCAGCGCTCCTCGGCCGCGAAGACACCGCCCGCAACGGATGCGACGCACGTCCAGAATAGATACACACCTGGGTTTCGCGGGAACTGAGGGTGTAGCGCGATCCCAAGGAGTCCCCGCTCCGACGCGAAGTTCACGCCTACATCCAATACGGTCGTCACCGTGCCGTTTCGGACTCGCAATACCTTGCCCGTGTTCTTCTCCGTGACGAAGAAGTCATTTGGACCAAGAAACGCGATGCCTGTTGGACCGGTGAGTCCCGTCTGGATTGTACGCACTGCCAAGTCCGGCAGCGTGATAGTCGGGGACTGCCCCAACGCTAAGGGAAGACAAGTGAGCAGCCCAAACAGCAAGCTGCTGGTAAGTATTCGCGAGAGTCTAAGTTCCATTTGTTCCCTTTCCCGAAGGTAAGAATGGTGGACCTACGCGGATACTGTCCGATTCGTAGAGCCTTCGCCCCAAGGAAGGTTTCCCGTTACGGTAGCTGTAAACCCGGGTGACTTAAGTTTCGGCGCGACCCAAAGCCGACTCCACGATGCCTGATAGATTTGAGCTTTGAACCGCGATCAGATGCTCGACCGTGTCCGGCAACGGCGCGAACCTTGGGATCTCGTCATCGTTGGCGGCGGAGCCACCGGCTTGGGCATCGCTCTCGATGCGGCGACACGAGGTTACTCCGTCCTGCTGGCCGAGCAGTTTGACTTCGGCAAAGGCACGTCAAGCCGAAGCACCAAGCTTGTTCATGGCGGCGTGCGTTACCTGGAACAGGGTCGCATCGGACTAGTCGGCGACGCTCTGCGCGAACGCGAGCGCATGCGACGCAACGCACCTCACCTGGTCCGTCCGATGAATTTCGTGATCCCGTGCTACCGCTTCTGGGAGGCGCCCTACTACGGTGTGGGACTTCGAGCGTACGATTTCCTCGCCGCATCGAAGGATTTTCCGCGGTCGCATTCCTTAAGCCCTCGAGAGGTCTCAGAACGCATGCCGGACCTGAAGACGGATGGGCTTAAGCGTGGTGTCGTTTACTCTGACGGACAGTTTGACGATGCCCGATATCTCGTCCAGTTGGCCTGGACCGCTGCCGAGCATGGCGCCGTGGTCGTCAACTACTTGCGTGTCGCGCACCTTGAGAGATTGAACGCCCAATGGCGAGTGGGCATGATCGATGGGGAATCACAAGAGACATTCGACGTTCCAGCGAAGGTCGTCATCAACGCAGCCGGGCCCTACGTCGATGCTGTTCGCGCCCTCATCGATCGTGATCCCGAGCCGATGGTGCAGCCAAGCCAGGGTGCACACATCGTAGTCCGCAGCGAGCTCTTTCGCGCAGAAGATGCTCTACTCATTCCTAAAACGCCAGACGGCCGAGTGCTCTTCGCGATCCCCTGGTACAGCCACGTCGTCATCGGAACGACGGACACGCCGGTTGAGAGCTTGCCGTACGAGCCGTTCGCGCTCGAAACCGAGATCGAGTTCCTGTTGGAAACGGCCCAGCGCTACTTCAGCCGACGAATTGCCCGAGCAGACATCTCCGCTGTCTTCACAGGCATTCGGCCGCTGGTTCGAGGCAACGACGCGAGCACCGCTGCATTGTCGCGCGACCACGTCATTCGCCAGGACTCGCAAGGGTTTCTCACCATCTGCGGCGGCAAATGGACTACATATCGCAAGATGGCCGAGGACTGTGTCGACCACGCGGCCGAAGCGGCAGGTCTGCCGAAGAACCCTTGTGTAACTGCCACACTGAGGCTACACGGCTACTCGGAGGCGGCAGATATGGGTCCTTACGGCTCGGATGCGGCGCTCGTCGAGCAACTCGATCCCACACCGTTAGGCACCGGCGGACTTTGTACTGTCGGAATGGTGCGATGGGCTGCTCGATTCGAGATGGCTCGCACGGTCGAAGATGTGCTCGCGCGTCGGACCAGATGGTTATTCCTGAACGCGCAAGAAGCCGTTGACGCAGCCCCGCAGGTGCTATCGATCCTTGCTGAGGAACTTGGCCGCGACGTGCTGTGGCAAGCTCGTCAGATTGCCGAGTTCCGCGAGACAGCTCGAGCGTTCCTACCCCTTCTGCCAGCGAACGCCGAGACCTAGCGTCTTTTTCGCGTACTCGACGCTGCGCTCCATGTGCTCCTGCTGCTGAAATTGGACGGCCTGCAGGAATTGTGGCGGAATCGGACGATTCTGCAGATCCTCGATCACCACATGTCCCTCATATGGACGCCCGGACTTTGCCAGAGCCAGGAAACGCGCCATGTCCGAAGCACGAGCCTTCGGGTATGACTTCCAATAGTTCTCGTCGTAGATCGGCAGGATAGCCGGGGGACGGCCGGTGATTGGCTTGATGTAGACGTGCACGTTCGGGCAGAGCCGCGAGGCCGTTGCGATGATCTGCTTGAAGTCGACCGTGCCTTCGCCGAGCGGCACCCACTGCACCGCCACACCTTTCGGATGCTCATAAACGACGGAATCGCGAAGGTGCAGCGTCAGCACATACGGTCCGAGCGTTTCGAGCGTCGTCAACGGATGCTCGTGCACGAACACCGGATTGCCGGTGTCCATGTAGACGCCAACGAAGTCGGTGCCGGCCGCTTCGATGACCTGCTTGTGTTCCCAGGCCTGGAAGTCTTTGTGTACCTCGATCGCGAGCTTCAACCCGGCATCCACGACTTGCGGCTTTATTTCCTTGAGCAGGCGCACCATGGTTTCCATGTGCTGCTCGGCGGGTCCCGGGGGCAGAGAAGCGCGATCAGACGCGACCAGGCATCGGACCAGAGGCGAGCCCATCGCAGCGGCACGCCGGATGTGGGTGCCCAAGGTCTGCACCATGTCTTTGAATTGTCCAGGGGTCTTCGGAAGCACCGCGCCGCCGCCGGTTTCGAGGTGCAGGCCCAGCTCACGCGACCAATCGCGAACCGTTTTCCAGTGTGCCGGATTCATCGTCTCCGGATCTTTGGAATCCTGCAGGAAAACGGCATCGAGTTTGAGGCCTGCGGCGTAATCGAGCAACTTGCGATCGTGCCAGTTGAGGGAGCGCAGGCAGTAAGTGTTCAGACCGAGAGGGAAGGTCTTGGGAGCGCTTGCCAAGGGGCGGGCCAACGCGGCCGCTCCCAGCGTGCCAAAAAAGCTTCGCCGGTTCATGCGCCGAATCGTATCACTAACCTTTCGGCATTCGCGGATTGCAGACAGGCCAAGGCGCGAACCCGAGCGTTTTATTTTTGCGATCCACCCAAAGTTGAACTTCGTCGCCAGGGAACTGAACGTACTGGATCACGCCCGCATTGCACGATTTCGTGGCTTTCAGCTTGGCTGCCGCCACATTCGCGTGGGGACTCGAAGGTCCCCAGTCTTCCATGAACTTTTCGAAGTTGTAGGCGGGGCAGGGCTTCTCGTAAGAGCAGCCCCAGAACTCGTAGGCTCGTTTGTAGTCTTTGTTGTTGAGGGCGGAAAGAAAGGCGTTGACCTGCTTTTTCTCGTTGTAATCGCGGAACTGGAACCAAAGAATGACGCCGACGATGACTACGGCGACCAAACCGATCGCCGCTCGGATCAGCAGCTTCTCGCGGCCTTCCTCACCGGCACGATAGGTCTCGAGGTATCCCGCCATGGCTTCATTCTAACGACGGCGGGACATCATGAACTTACTTTGCAGGATAGGCCTTGTCGTACTCTGCAACGGCTTCCTTGGTGAAGTCCATCGCGGGTTTGTAGTACAAAGTCGTGGATACATCCACAACCATGTCCAGACCCTTCGCTTCGGCGAGCTTTTTCACGACGTCGGTCATCCGCTGGCCAGAACGCTGCAGAATGTCATTGCGCTCGCGATCCACGTCCGCCTGCAGATCGTCAACGAGCCGTTGCAGTTCGCGCTGCCGTCGCTGACCTGTGATCTGTGCATCCTGAGCCGCCGCATCCGTCAGTTTCCCCGACTGCAGCTTCGTCTGCAGATCCTGCAGTTCCTTCTGAAGAGCCTCGACCTGTGTCTGGCGCGGCTTATACTTCGCCGTCAAGTCGGCCTGGGCCTTCTTGATCTCGGCAGTTTCCAGAATGGCGTTCTGGACATTGATGACGCCCACTTTGGCTTGGGCCATTGCCACAAATGCCGAGGCCAGCATCAAGAGGCTAATGCGAAACATTCTGAACGTTTACTCCTAAGAAAGTTTGGTTTCAGGCGCTACTCGAGGACGCCTAGAACTTCGTCCTCACGGAGGATCAGGTACTCGTTGCTGCCCACCTTCACGTCCGAGCCGGCATACTTGCCGTAGAGAATGCGATCACCCGGCTTTACGTCGACCGGATTGCGCTGACCATCCTCACGGACGCGACCCGCACCAACCGCGATCACCTCACCTTGCTGCGGCTTCTCCTTCGCCGTGTCGGGAATGATGATACTGCCTTGCCGAGTCTCCGATTCATCGAGACGCTTGACGATTATGCGGTCGTGCAGTGGCCGGATGTCCATACGGGCAAGCTCCTTAATTAAAGCTGGATGGGAGTGCGCAGGGTGAATTGCGCCAGCCGTAAGTATAGCAAAGAGCGTTACCGATCTTCTTTCGTGTTCGGAGAGCCTTCCTTGGCCAGCCGAACCTTCGCGCTATCGAGCTTCTTCTGGATCTTGCCGACTTCCGCCGAATCCTGCTCGCTGGGAGCGGCATTCTGCCATTCGTTCAGCGAGATCTGCCACTGTGCCACGGCTTCCTTCAGGCGTCCCCGCTTAAACAGGACATCGCCCATGTGGTCGTGAACGGTAGGATCTTTCGAGTAGCGTTCCATGGCCATGCGCAGGTAGTGTTCCGCCTGCTCGAGATCGTCGAGGCGATAGTAGACCCAACCGAGGCTATCGAGGTAAGCGCCGTTGGTGGGATCGTTGTCGAGGGCCTTGGTGACGAGATCCCTGGCCTCTTGCAGTCGAACGCCGCGATCCGCCAGCATGTAGCCGAGATAGTTCAGCGCTGAGGCATTGTTCGGATTCGCGCTCAGCACCTTGCGGAACTCTGTTTCGGCCAGATCGTACTTCTTCTGCTTCTCGTACATCGCGCCGCGCATGAAGGCGATCGCTTCCTTCTCGTCCTTCGAATTGGAGAGCTTTTCGGCGGCATCCAGCGACTTCGCCATTTCGCCGTAATTCTTGGTCTTCTCGTAAACCTGCGCAAGCGAGATATAGGTTTCGCGATCATTCTTGCCGTCGAGCAGCTTCTTCAGCTCCGTGGTGGCTTCGTCAGAACGGCCGACCTCGGCAAGAACATTGGCGCGAACGGCCCGCAATAGGCGATCGTCCGGGTATTTTGCTATTGCCAGATCCGCCTCGGCTGCCGCTTTCTTCAGATCCTTACCGATGCGGTACGTGTCGACCACTTGAGCTGCCACGCGAGCGCCCATCGAGGGATCCACTTCGAGGATCTGCTTGAAGGTTTGCACTGACTCCGGATACTGATCGTTCGTACGGAACAGGATCGCCAGCCGCTCGAGCAGCATGACGCGGTTTGCCTTCTCCGACTGCGTGTAGTTGCGGCGTGATGTGCCGACAATCACTTCCTTCAGCGCGGCGATTGCTTCCGGGATCTTTCCTTCCGCATCAAGCAAATTGACTTCGTTGTAGCGGACTTCGAGATTGTCACCCTCAATCGCCTTGGCGCGATCGGAGGCTTCACGAGCCTTATCGAACTTGCGCTGCTGGCGATAGATCTGAGACAGCCGCAGGTGCGCCTGGAAGTCTCGAGGGTCGCTGGCAACGATCTCATCGTAGACCTTGATGGCCTCTTCCAACTGATCCGAGAGCATCAGGTTCAGGGCGTATGCGCGCTTCACCTCGATGTTGTTCGGTGCCAGTTGCAGGGTACGCCGCAAAGTCTCCGCAGCCATCGAGTAGTCGCGCATTTGCTCGTAGCTGGTGGCGAGCGCGGTCAGGGTGCGAAGGCTGGGCGACTTTTGCGTCAGGCGCTGCAGCAACTCGGTCGCAGCTTTCGTATTCCCGAGATCGCTGTAGACCATCGCGAGGCCGGTAAGCGCGTCCTCGTTATCCGCGTCGATGGCCAAAACCTTCTTATAGGCTTTCTCAGATTCGACCGAGTTGCCCGCGATCTTCTGCAGGCGGCCCAGCATCACGAGAGTGTCGATGTCGTCGGGTTCGAGCTCGACAACCTTCTCATATTGCTCGATTGCCTTCTTCATCATCCCTTCGTCGATCCGGCCCTGCTGCGAATCGCCGATCATTCGGGTGTAGATGCGGCCAAGCAGACGGCGGGCGGAGACGTCCTTGGGATTCGCCTTCAGAGCTTCCTCAGCCTCGTTCACGGCTTCCCGCAAGCGTCCGGCCTGGATGTAGAGATCACTGAGCTCTTCGCCTAAGAAGGTGGCGCTTGGATCGGCCTTCATCGCGAGCTTGTAATTCTCTATGGCTTTGTTTAAATATTCGCCACGATTTCCATAAGCGCCGGCCAGCTCACTATAGAGATGGCCAAGCGAATAATAGTAGTACGCGGCGGCCTTATCGACCTTCTTAGGTGCATTCTGCGCTTGCACCGGCGCGATCATGGCAAAAAGCGCCATGAGAACTAACGAAGAGCGCACGATCCAAAACCTCGTCTTCAGTATAAGCCTCTACGTGAGGCGGTTACTCGCAAAATTGAAACATGCCTGTTTGCAATGGGTAACGGGGGCTGCGTGAGTACTGAGAGTTTGCTGATTGCTGTCGTCGGTGCCACCGGAACCGGCAAGAGCGCGACGGCCCTTGCGTTGGCCGAAGCGTACGACGGCGAGATTGTCAACTGCGATTCCCTCCAACTCTACCGTTACCTGGACATCGGGACGGCCAAAGTGTCTGCCGCCGAACGTTCGCGAGTTCCTCACCATATGTTGGATGTTCTCGACCCCCCAGAAGTGTTCACCGCTGGCGATTATTCTCGAGCCGCTCGAGCTGTTGTACGTGACATCGCTGCGAGAGGACGTGTGCCGATCGTCGTGGGGGGTACGGGCTTCTATCTTCGAGCGTTGCTGAACGGCTTGTTCGAAGGCCCGGGCAGCGATCCAGGGTTGAGGGAGCGGTTGGCTCGCCGCCCGGAGCGCTTGCATCGGTTACTCGAACGTCTCGACCCGCAGAGCGCATCGAGGATCCACCCGAATGATCACAAGAAATTGATTCGCGCTCTGGAGGTTTGCTTTCTGGCGCGACGGCCGATGTCGCGGGCTCATTTGGAGGAGGGCAGGCGTCCTCTCGAAGGCTTTCACGTCGTCAAGATCGGCTTGAATCCGCCGCGAGAGCTATTGAAACAAAGGCTCGATGCGAGAACTGCTCAGATGTTTGAAATGGGTCTTATTGATGAGGTGAAAGGCTTATTGCAACGAGGTTATGGAAAGCACACAAAAGCGCTCGAGGCGATTGGATATCGCGAAACAGTTTCCTATCTAAACGGCGAGTTAACGTTAGCTCAGGCGATTGAATGTGCACAAGTGGCAACTCGTCAATACGCGAAGAGGCAACTGACATGGTTTCGGCGGGAACGCGATGTCGTCTGGTTAGAACAGTTCGGAGATCTGGTTCAGACGAAGCAGCTAGCCATAAGTCTTATCGATGAGGTCCAAAAAAATCTTTGAGCCTGAACGGAACAAAAGCACGCGATCCACGTATGAGGAGATGAGAGGGTTGAACAACAACACAGCCCCAAAGAGAGACGAAGAGGATACATGAAGAAACTATTGCTCACGTTTGCGACCGTTGCTATTGCAGTAGCGAGCGAAGCCAGCTACCGCATCACGTTATTTCAGCCCTCCTATATCGGCGGCACGGAACTGAAGCCTGGTGACTACAAGGTACAGTTGCGTGATAACAAGGCTGTAATTAAAACCAGCAAAGAAACTGTTGAAGTGCCGGTAAAGGTAGAAAGCGGCGATCAGAAGTTCAGCGCCACCACCGTTCGTTATATGAACGAGGACGGAAAACTCAAGATCAACGAAATTCGAGTTGGCGGCAGCAATACCAAGCTCGTTTTTGAACCCGGCGCTGCTGCGATCACCCAGGCCCGATAAATTCTTCCCATACGCCAGGACCTTCCCTCCGATAGCGTTCTGGCGTTCTTCTTTTCGATAGACTGGGAGGTATGCGGAAACTGATCGCGCTGGCTGTCTTGCTGTGCGCAAGTCTGCCGGTTCGAGCAGAAACACTCCTCGTCCTCCCATTCTTCAATCTTTCCCGAAATTCAAACTTGGACTGGATCGGCGAGAGTCTTGCGGAAGCCGTACACGATGCATTGGCCGCCGAACGTGCGCTTGTTCTCGACCGCGACGATCGTGATGCGGTCTATCGTCGTTTGTCGATTCGTCCTTATTCCCGTCTGACAAAGGCGAGCGTGTTCGTGGTAGGTGAGGCGCTTGATGCGAACCGGGTCGTTTATGGTTCGTTCCAATTCACGCCCCCGGCTGCAGGCGCTACTGGACGAGGCTCTCTTCGAATTACCGCTCAGATCCTGAACATCTCCGACCGGAGCGCCGGCCCTGAGTATCTCGAGATGGGGGCACTCGAAGATCTGGCACGGTTGCAGACCCATCTCGCCTGGCAGACTCTGCAGTTCCTCGTGCCCGATGAGGCGCCTTCCGATCAGGAGTTTCAAAAGCGCCAGCCCGTATACCGCGTCGAGGCAATCGAGAATTTCATCCGCGGTGTGGTGGCCGTTCAGCCTGACCTCAAGCTGAAGTTCTTCCAGCAGGCCGTGCGGATCGAGCCGATGTACTCGCAAGCGAACTACGAGCTCGGTCGACTCTATCTGCAACGTAAGAACTATCGGGCCGCGGCCGATACGCTCTCAAAGGTATTGCCGTCAGATCCTCACTGTCGCGAAGCTCTGTTTCACCTCGGCCTTTCGCGTTACAACCTGAACGAGTTCGACGCCGCTCAAATGGCGTTTTTGAAGGTGGCTGAGGACGTGCCGTTGAACGAGGTTTTTAACAATTTGGGAGCAGCGCAAACCCGCAGTAATCCAGCGGAGGCGCTGAAGAACTTTCAGAAAGCGCTCGAGGGTGATCCGAATGATCCGGATTACCACTTCAATGTGGGGTATGCTTTGCTTCGTAGTGGACGTTATGGCGAAGCCGCCGAGCGGTTCCGATCTGTTTTAGACAGGGTGCCGGGAGATCCTGTAGCAACGACGCTCCTGGGACGATGTATTAAGGGCAGCTCTTCACGGGCCTCTGGCGGAGTGCCGGAGAACCTGGAGCGGCTAAAAGGCAACTTCGAGGAAACCGCCTACCGGCAGCTCAAGGCGGTACTTGAGGTGAAGAAGTAATCTGTATAATCGATAAGCTAATGCTTGAAGCGTTCGGCCTGTCCGACCCAGGCTGCATCCGACACAACAACGAGGACTACTACAGGCTGGTCCCCGAGATCGACTTGTACGTGGTCGCAGACGGGATGGGCGGTGCCCAAGCCGGCGAACACGCCTCCAAGTTGGCCGTGGACACGGTAGTCGATTACGTTCTGTCGGCGAAGGAAACCAGCGGCGAAGTCCTGCTGGACGCGCTTCAGGAAGCGAATCGCAAAGTGTTGGCTGCAGCCGGTAGCGAACCGACCCTGCAGGGAATGGGGACCACGCTAACGGTTTGCTGGAAGGTCGCTGACGAGCTCCTGATCGCGAACGTTGGG
>DASQVJ010000137.1:0-3640 GCA_035640835.1 Bryobacteraceae bacterium | reverse complement strand
GGTGGTGGACCTGGTGCGAGGCCACGTGCAGGCGAAGCGGTTCCTGACGGCCATCAACGCGCAGTATCAGTCGAGGCTGTCACCCGCGAGCGTCACCACACTCGAACTGCAAGGCGGCCCGATGTCAGACGAAGAGATCAGGATCTTTTCAGCCGATCCGCGACTGCACGAAAAGCTACGCTTGCGGTCCTGGGACGAGTTGGCAAAGCGAACCGATTGGGTGGTGTCGCCTCTCGACAGCTATCGAAGCATGCTGGTGGATCATCTCGAAAGCACCTCGACTTCGATCGCGCCTTTGCCCCAAACCGTCTGACGTCCAACACCGGTCCACTCGGCGGCACGCAGCCAGGGAAGGAAGGGCTCGAGTTCCCCTTCGTATTGCACCGTGCCGACAAAGCCCCCGATCGAATGCTCCTGGCCGGTGCGTGAGCTGAGCCGCGTCGCCTCTTCATGCCGAAGATCGCTGCTGACCAAGCGCACACTTGCAGCGGCAGCGCCGAGTGCTGCATAGTTCACGTCGAGCGGCCCGTTGCCGTACATCAGGCTGAGCGTTGAAACCCGATCGCGAATCCGGCTGAGCAGCATGGCGAACTCCGGGCGAACGGCGATCCGGCTGCCCGTTTTGATCTCGGTCGGAGTTCGGAAGTGAACCGCAATAGAAGAAACGGGATCGGCAGAAGGCTTCAGGCTCAATCGCAAGGGCTGGGCTACGACTGGGTCTTTGCCGGTGGGTCGATGAAACTCATCCAACTCGTGAACCGAAACCAGTTGTGCTCGGCCTCGCAAGGGGCCGATTCCTTCCTCGGCGAGCCGGGCGAAGGTAAGGATGAAGTACTCGAGCGCCGGCTCGTGCAAGTTGAAGAGGTGGAGATCGAAGCTGAACCGATCGCCAGGTCCGAACGTCTGCCCATCAAGGTGAGCCGCGCGAAGTACAAAAGGACGAGGCGGCTGTGCGAAGCCGCTGGGACCGCTCGGCCAGGCAGGCTCGAACACACGGGCGTACGGACACTCGTAGCGGAACGAGCATTCAGCCGGCGAGGGACAATCGCTGTGGCAGGCGATTTCTCGAAAGAGACTTCCCAACGCGCCCCGCAAGGTGTTGCCGGCCTTGCCAAGAGGAAACCGGATCGGCTCCTGCGCCATGAATTCGAAGCGCAACGCAAAGAGCTCGAAACTCAGTTCCAGACCTGTTCCAGCGGGATCCCCTTCCGACATAACTCGCAGCTCTCAGCGTCCATGTAGTACATCGCATCAAGCTTGCAAAGGTAATAGAACGGCAGCGGGTCGAACTTAGGCGTGCGTGGATTGGGCTGATACACGATCACAGCCAGGCCAGCGACTTCGCCCCCTTTGGACTCGACCAGATTCTTGAGCTCCGTCAATTTGGACCCGCTGCGGAGGATGTCGTCGACAAGCAAAACCTTTTCGCCCCTCCTCTGCTCCAGGTACTGGCGAAAGTGCAAGGGCTGGCGTGGATCGTCGCGCTCGCCCCAGTAGACCTGCTTCGCACGAAGCGCTTCGCACATGCCGTAAGCCACCGGCAGTCCACCCGGCGCAGGAGAAACGATCGAAAGCTCCGGGATCATGGCACGCAACTCTGAATTCGCACGGATCAACCGGCTTAAACCAACGCTCAGAGTCGTCGCCGTTGTGTGATAACGCATCGCAAGTGCGACTTGCAGATACTCGTTCGAATGGAGCCCGTTGGGGTATGCGAAATGACCTTTCCGTAGTGCACCAGTCTCTGTCAAAATCCTCAGCACATCCTGCTGCGAGGGAACCAGCTGCATTAATTAGTGAGCTCCTTTACCCAATATGACCTGCGGGATCGTGTGCAGGATAATCCTCCAATCCAGCGCCAACGACCAGTTATCGATGTACTGCATATCCAGCCGCATCCAGGTATCAAAGTCGAGGTGGTCCCGGCCTGAAATCGCCCAAAGGCACGTAAGGCCCGGCCGCATCCGAAGACGTCGTCTCTGCCACGTCTTGTAGCGCTCAACCTCTTCCGGCACAGCAGGTCTTGGACCAACCATCGACATATCCCCGCGCAGCACGTTCCAAAGCTGCGGCCATTCGTCGATCGAGAACTTACGCATGTACCGGCCGATCGGTGTGATCCGCGGATCATCGGGAATCTTGAAGGCCGTCTGCTTGACGTTTAAATGTGCCAGCGCAGCCTTTAATGCCTCAGCCTCGTCGCACATGGAACGGAACTTGTAAAAGACAAAACGACGGCCGTTGAGACCGCAGCGAACCTGTCTGAAGATGACTGGTCCAGGCGACGTCAACTTGATGATGATCGCCAGCACCGCCATCATCGGCGATAACAGGATCAATGCAACCGAGGCGAGCAAAATGTCGGCAGCGCGTTTAATGGTCAGCCGCAGCTCATCATCGGGTGCCGCGGTGAAGGTGAGGAGTGGAGCCGATCCCAGCCGGTCGAGCGAGATTTCACTATTCACGTGCGGAAAGAAGTCGACCACTACGCGTGTTCGTACACCCTCTTCATCGCAGAAGAGGAACACTTCCTCAAGCTCTGCGAGCCGAGGCGAGTCAACCGCGAAGATGATCTCGTCCACCACATGGCGTTCGAGCACATCTCGCAACTCGTCGAGAGGATAGACGGGATAGCTCTGCTGCAATGTGATGTGCCGGCCGTTCGACGTGTTTTCGGAAAGGAAACCCAGCAGGCGAATACCGTAATCGCTCGACCGTTCCAGCAAGTGGCCGAATCGAACTGCACGCTCGCCGGTGCCCGCGACCAGCACATGGGAAGGCGGAGCCATGGCTCGCATCCTTCGGGCGATGCCCTCTGCGTTCATGCGAAATGCGAGCAGAAGCGCAGAGGCGTAAACCGCAAAGATCAACAGAAAAGACCGGCTGAGGTCGAGGCGGAACAGGTATTCGGTAATCACCAGCGCGACCAGGCCAGCCCCGATTTGTCGAAAGACGTCCACAAAGCGGTTGAGTTGCGATGCGGTCTCCAACCGTTCATAGATGGAGAGGCCGTAACCCAGAAGCACCCAGGTCGATATGGCGACACCCAAAAGAAGAAAGTGAATGGGGCGGTTCAGGAAGAATTCGAGGTCGAAAGGCAGCACCTTGCGGGTGAAGTATGCCAGTTCAAACGCGAGGCATGTCAACACCGCGTCCGACAAGCCGAATAGCAGCTTGGCCTTCCTATGATGCCGGTGGAACACGTACGCGCTTCAGGATATCACGTGGAACTCAGGCGAACGTAGTCTTTTCAATCGCTTGGAGTTAGGCGACGACGAGCGGTGGCCTGCCCGTCGTCGTGATGAACGAACGGCTTCGCTTAAAACACCATCCTCAGCGCAAGCTCGGTCTGGCGACCCAAGTTCGATTGCGAGAAGATACGCCCGAAGTTGCCAGTTCCGAATTGGGTGTTCGGAGCTGAGAACACCGGGTGGTTCCAGAGATTGAACGATGAGCCACGCAACCGGAATCGCACGCGCTCGGTGACGGCGAACTCCTTTGAATGCGCGCGATGTCGCTGATGTTCCGAGCCCAGGTATAGGCAACGATCGTCGAAATACCGTGCCACATGCGGGTTTCGAGCTTCGTTTGCAACGCATGATAAACGCTGTTCCCGAAGGCGGGAGTCTGCCGAATGACG
>DASQVJ010000136.1:0-5927 GCA_035640835.1 Bryobacteraceae bacterium | reverse complement strand
CGGGGAATGGTTGGATCCACTTCCCTGCTCCATTGATCGATCCCGCCTGCTAAGCTCTGGCAGTTCTCGAGGCCTTGTTGGCGGAGCCAGTTCACGACGTTCAAACTTCGCATTCCGTGATGGCAATAAACCACGAGCGTTCGGTCGTCCGCCAAGCCCTCCAGATGACTCAGCCGCGCCGGAATCGTGTTCATCGGAATCAGTTCGCTTTTGTCAATGGTGGCCAGCTGGTGTTCGAACGGCTCACGAACGTCGACAAGGGCGATCGACTCGCCTTGATCCAGCCGCCTTTTCAGCTCTGCTGGTGAAACCTCAATTGGAAGACCCACTTTCGGCGATTGTAACAATGTTTAGCTAACTTACACAAATTAAGTGACCGTCAAACTCTGAGATTGTAGGTCCAAAAAAAAGGGGAGCCCGAAGGCTCCCAAACCCTTAGTCCCGAACTTGAGAGGTTGTCCACTTTATTGGACGCGCTTCTTCTTCTTGGCGGTTGCGCGATCGTAAGCCAGTCCACCTGCGCCACCCCCGATCGCTCCGATTGCCGCTCCTTTGCCGCCCCCAGCGATAGCGCCGATGGCCGCTCCGGCTGCGGCGCTTCCTCCGATAATCGCTGCGGACTTCTTTTTCGAACGCTTCTTCACCACGTATCGTGGCCCAGCCGGTCTTGCGGCTGCTCGGGTCTCGTAGACTCGAGGCCGCTCCGCGACAGGCCGCGAAACCACCCGTGGCGTGGATGGCGACACAACTGCCGCAACCGGTGGAGCTTGTTGACTATTCGCCGCAGGCGTCAGTCCGACTGTCGCTACCAGGGCAAACAGAGCCTGAGCAAGAAAATGAACTCTCATGATTGCTCCTCCTGCTCTTGGGACGCCCCGCCCGAAGTGGTGTTTCGCAGCTTAACGCTTCGTTAACGGGACCTTTGCAAGCGAAATTCCAACGGATCTAAGTTGTTTAGAAACAGAAACTTACAGAGGAAAAAAGGGGTCGTCAACTGGCGGATTCGGGCAGGCGTATGCGATACTCGTAGTAGTCGAAGTCAAATGGCGCAGTCCAACGAGGCAATCGCCCGTTACAACCGGATCCTTGAAAGCGAAGAACTCCGCGATGGTAGCTGGATCAGCTCCCTCCACGAGAAGCTGAAAGAAGCCCACCTCTACTCGGGAGGTCGACCTGTTTCACCAGTACTACGTCCGCATTTTATCACCTCGCGTCAGTACGCTAACTTGATCAAGGTTTCCGAGGCTCTGTACGGAGCGATTGACCGCACCGAAAAGCTGGCATTGGATAACCCCGCGCTGATGTCCCGCATGCAGATGCTTCCAGCCGAGAAGCTTCTTGCGAGCATCAACCCCGGGTATTCCTACATGGCCGTGACGGCATTGCTCGACACGCACATCAATAACGGGTCGCTGCATGTTCTCGGCTATCAGGCTGATACACCTGCGGGCGTGATCTACGGCGAAGCTTTGAACAACGTGTTCTACGAAGCCGAGCCGGTGCGCGAACTTCGCAAGAAGTACAAGCTGACCAAAGTTGGCGGAACGAAGCCACTGGTTGAATCGATCCTCAAGGCCTACGGGGAATTCGGCGGCAGGTCCAAGAATCCGAACATCGGAATCCTCGAGTTCCGGCAGCCGTTCCAATCGGCGGATCTCGGCGAGAGCCAGCTTTTAGCTGAGTTCTTCCGGCAGGAGGGCTACGCGACCGAAGTCGTCACACCCGATCAGCTCGAGTACCGCAATGGTGTCCTGCGCAAGGGCGCCTTTCAGATCGACGTGATCTATCGCAGGGTCCGTGTATCCGAGTTCCTGGTCCGCTTCGATCTGAACCAGCCCTTGGTCCGCGCTTATCGCGAGCGAGCCGTATGCGTTGTGAATAGCTTCCGCTCCGAGCTGGCCCAAAAGCGAGCGATCTTCGACCTGCTGACGGACGACAGGATCACACGCGATTTCCCGGCCGCGGAACGCAAGGCCGTCCGCGACTTCATCCCGTGGACTCGTGTGGTCTCCGCGACCAAGACCACGCACAACGACGAGGAGATCGATCTTCTCGACTTCATCCGAAAGAACCGCGAAAAACTGGTTCTTCGGCCCAATGATGGGTCCGACGAACGAACCTACATTGGCGCCGAACTGGACGAAGCCAGCTGGGATCGCGCCATGAAACAGGCATTGCGATCCTCATACGTGGTCCAGGAAGTTGTGCCGCCAAACACGGGAGTCTTTCCGGTGTTGCGCTTCGGTCAGATCGAGATGCAGGAGCTTGTGGTCGACGTGCATCCGCACTCGTTCCTCGGAAAGGTGGAAGGATGCTCCACGTGGGTCAAGCCTGTCGAGACGCGCGGATTCTCTAGTGTCACTGGCCTCGCGCCGACCTTCATCATCGATCCGAAGGTTTAAGCTCTCGAACGCTCACAGCGGCTCGTAAGTTGGACACGCCTGCGGTGTAGCGAGAGTCGGCGACAGTGAAGGCGACTGCGTCTTCCATCCAGTCGTGCCACACCCCGTCGGGATCGTGCGATGCCGCGGTAATCGTGTATTCCTTCGGGCATAGATCACAGCGGAACCGGAACAACACTTCACGCTCGTCGCCAGGCTGGCACGGACCCACGCGAACGCCTTCAAGCTCCGTGTTCGTACCATACACTTCGAGACCGATGCGCGTTCGAATCAGCATTCCGACAACAGGATTGTCGACAGCCTCAGAGAAACGTACAACGATCCGGACTGCGACCTCTTCGCCGCTCTGCCAGACGCGCGTCCGATTCCCATCGGCTCCGAGTGTCTCGATCGAGACCAACGACGCTCGCCCGTCACCTCTTCGGAGCGAGGGCTGTATCGACGCGACCATCCCGTTTGCGCCGGCTCGAACCGAAGCGAGAAGCGCACGCTTATACGCCGGGATCATTTCAGCGGGATCGCCCTTTGCCGCCAGCGCGCCATCGCGAACCCACCAGATCTCGTCGACGATCTCCTGCAAGAACTCGAGCTCATGAGAAGCAAGCACCGCGATTCGCTGCTCCGAGCGAATACAAAAAAGTCTGTTCGGGAGATGCGCGCGCTCGAGACCATCGAGCTCTGCCAGGTCCGCAGGCCCAAACACGATCGCACCGTGCGCCTCGCATTGCGCCAGCACATCGAGCGTCCCCGATCCACTGGCACCCACTAATCCGATCACTGCACCGTCCGCAATGGTTCCTGAGAATCCCCGCAGCGCTCCTGCATGGAGATCGCTGAACACAATTGGCATCAAGGCTAGAATAGCGTTTGACCTACATACCTCTCCTGTTGGCCGCGCTGCTGACGCATGCAACCGGGGTAATCGAGATCAGTGGTGTACATGAGATTCACGAAGAACAGAAGCTGCCCGACGGAGCCCAGAATGTCGAAATCCGCGGAAACGGTGCCGTTCTGAAACTGGCCGCCGGATTTAGGGGACGAGCCGCCTTGAGCTGCCACAAGTGCAAAAACATCACGATCTCCGGCCTGACAATCGAAGGGAATCGCGACACGATCGCAACGCGACAAGGCTTACCGTCTTACGACCGCACCTTCGCTTCGTTCACGATTGCAAACGGAATTCTGATCACCGGATCAACCGACATCCACGTACACGACGTGAAGCTCACCGGCATCGCAGGCTTCGCGATCCTTGTGTCACGCTCAGAGAGGGTGGAGATCGAGAACATTCGTGTTGCCTCGAGCGGTGGTCTCAACAGCTACGGCCGAAACAACACCACTGGCGGCATTCTCGTTGAAGACGGAACCTCCAACTTCGAAGTGCGCGATTCAACGTTTCGAGCCATTCGAGGCAACGGCATTTGGACCCATTCGCGAGCCGAGGCGCCGCGCAACTCCAATGGCTCGATCCTTGGGAACCACTTCGAAGAGATTGGCCGGGACGCCGTTCAGGTCGGCCACGGCACAGCCGTGCGAGTCGCCAACAACCGCGGCCGCCGCATTGGCTTTCCGTTTGAGATGGTCGATGCCGAAAGCGCAGGAACGCCCGTCGCCATCGACACCGCCGGCAATGTCGACCACAGTAGTTACGTCGGCAACCACTTCGAGGAGATAAACGGCAAGTGCATCGATCTCGATGGCTTCCACCACGGTTCCGTTGAAGAGAATGTTTGCATCAATTCAGGGACAGCTGACGCTTATCCTCACGGCCACTTCGCCATCGTGATGAACAACACGAACCCAGGCATGCAATCCGAGTCGATTCGCATCACCGGCAATGTGCTCGATGGAACCAAGTTCGGTGGCATCTTTCTCATCGGATCGAATCACTACATCGCGCATAACTGGATGCGTAATCTCAACAAGGCCGGATGCCCCACGAACCACACCAAATACGGCTGTCTGTCCTTCGCCGGCGAGCCTGACATCCTGCGAACCGGCATCTATTTTGGCTCCCGAGCCGAGCGGCCCGCGCCCGCACACGACAACATCGTTATCGACAACCACATCAGCGGCGAAGGTGTCGCCTGCCTTGCCTCCGCGCCCGGAATCGACCTCAAATCCCAGCAGCTAGCCTTCAATCAATGCAAACCTTAAAGGACGTCAACGAGCGAATGCAGCAGGAGTGGAATGCTCGCGCGGTCGAGGATGCCAACTTCTACGTAGCCTTCGGTCGCCGGCAGCAGGATCCTGAAGAGTTCTTCGCCACCGCAAGCGAAGTCGTACAGGGCCTCGAGGGGGAGCTCCGTCGCATCACGGCGCGGTACCCAAGAGCTCGCCGAGCCCTCGAAATCGGCTGCGGTCCGGGACGGCTCTTACGCCCGATGAGCCGTCACTTCGGCGAGATTCATGGGGTCGATGTTTCTGACGAGATGATTGCGCGCGCACAAGCCAACTTGCGCGACATCCCGCACGCCCACGCACATCACACCACAGGCTCCGACCTCGCCCCGTTTGCCGACAACTCGTTTGAATTTGTGTACTCCTACGCTGTCTTCCAACACATCCCGAGCCTGGATGTGGTGCTCAACTACTGGCGTGAAGCACATCGGGTCATGAGACCTGGCGCAATCCTGCGAGCCCAGATCAACGGCCTGCCGAAGACCGCGCCGACATACGATACATGGTCCGGCGTCCGCATCAGCGCCGATGAAGTGAAGGCTTTCACTCGCGATCACGACTTCCAGTTGCTCGCTCTCGAGGGCGTTCAAACGCAGTACATGTGGACCACGTGGCGGAAGCGCGAGCCCGGGTGGCTAAAGCCTGATCCCTCGGCATGCGCCCGTATCCGCCGTATCACGAACGCGCATAGCTCGGAGCCGGTCGCACCACCCATCGGACGCTTCTCGAGCTTTACGTTATGGCTCGAAGATCTGCCCGATAACTGCGATCTCAACCACCTCGTCTGCACCATCGGCGCGCGGGAAGCGTTCCTCACTTACCTCGGACCGCGCGAACGCGATGGCCTTCAGCAGCTGAATGTGATGGTTCCAAAGGGCACGCCGACAGGACTCCAGCCGATTCAACTCGAGTGGCTCGGACGGCCGCTGTGCGCCCCCCGTACCGTTCGCATCATCCCGCCGGGTCCGCAAGTGCCAACGATCCTCTCCTTCACCGATGGCATCAACATGCTCGCCGGCCAGGACATCATCTCGGGAACCGTAAAGGTCACGATCGAAGAGGTGCACAATTTATCCCACGTGCGCGCCTCTTTCGACGAGACGCCGGCTCCTCAAGTCGAGGTGTTTTGCGCCGATCCCCTGCCCCCTCGCTACGAGATCAACATCGTCGTGCCGAATGAGGTGCCTGCAGGCCCTGTCAACCTCTACGTCACGATCGGCGAGAGGAAGCTCGGTCCAATGGGTCTGACGATTCGCCGCTAGCGGGTCGAGTCCGCTCGCCCGTTTAACCCTTCAGTTCCACTAGGACCGCTTCAAACGGCTGATTGCCCAGGTTCTCAGGCAG
>DASQVJ010000135.1:0-4310 GCA_035640835.1 Bryobacteraceae bacterium | reverse complement strand
ACTCAAGTTCATCGTCGCGGCAGCCCGAGGCAAAGTCCGCGCCGATGACGCTACCCGACCCGGTGTTCCCGCAGTTCCCGGAGTTATTGGGACGTGACAATTTCGCCCCTCACAACTTCAATGAGCAGCGCCGCTGGAGTCCTTCACAGATCTACCGGCAGATGCGCGGGTGGATGTTTCCATGGATGAAATCGCGCGTGCTGCCAGGATTCTTCCAGCCGATCATCGCTTATCTGTTTGTGGAGTGGAAATGCAATCTTGATTGCCATTACTGCTGGGCATTCAACAACCGCGTTCCGGGCATGACGGAAGATACTGCGCGTCGCGCCATAGACTGGCTGCACGATACTCCGTGCCGGGTACTCGCGCTTCAAGGTGGCGAGCCGCTGCTACGGCCGCAGTTTGCGCACAAGGTCGTCTACTACGCTTCGAAGAAAGGCTTCTGGCCTTACGTATCCACGAACGCACGCCTGTTACGTCACGACGTCATCGACCGTCTTGCCGACGCCGGGATGGCAACCTTCAATTTCGCGGTTGATGTGGTGGACGAGAAACCAGGACTACCGAAGGCATTGGCGCCGGTGCGCAAGTATCTTGAGTACCTCGTGAAGAAACAATACTCGTACGGATACACGGTGTTCCTGAACATCAACATCACCCGCAGGAATATGGATGACGTAGTCCGGCTTACCGAGATCGCCCGCGAGCACGCCCTGGCCACGGATTATCACGTGAACGAGCCGCCGATGCTGGAGCAGCCCCACTTCAAACATCGCGACGAGAACGATACGTTCCTCCGTCAGGAGGATCTGCCCAAATTCGATGAACTAATCGATTGGCTGGTGGAGAAAAAGCGTGAAGGGTACAAGATGGTTAACTCCGCTGCCCGAATACGCGAGATGAAGGACTTCGCGCGCGGCAAGCTGCAGGAATGGAACTGCCGCGCCGGCCAGAACACGCTCATCATTCGCACCGATGGCTCTCTTGCACCGTGCTTCCCGATGTACAGCGCCGGCTACGATTGGGGCGTTGTCGAAGACCCGCGGTTCGATCCTCAACAGCTCAGCGAGATGAAGCAATCCTGCCAGCCGCACTGCTTCTCAACGTTGAATCACATCGTGGGTTACTGCTATAACGATGCTCGCGTGATCCGGTGGCTAATGAAACAAGCGGCGCGTGGTTTCCAGGGTGTGACCAATTTCGAGTAATCAGTGGACGTGTGGTGGCACCCGCTTTGCCATGCGCCTCTCAATTCGCATAAGGCACCCGGAACAGGGTGGCGGGTGCTACAAACCGGCGCGCGCCGGCACGGGTGTCATGTGTTGCTTGCCGCATCGGCACGGGTTACGACGGCGGAGTGCGTGGCGGGGCGTGCGACGGACCCTTTGCTGGCCCGTGTGCCGGCCGGTCGCCGCCGAGCGGTCGCAAGGGCACGTAGAGCACCGATGGCCTGCGGCTTCCATCCTGGGGATAGAGGTCCATCAGCTCATAAATCGTGGGCGGCATCTGGGTTGAAATTGGTAAATGCAGCTGCCGAGCAGCTTCCACAGTGATCGGAAAATCGTGCGTGAAGCGACCGTCGGATAATACCTCCGCGAGACCCGCAGCCTTTTCCTTCGGCAAGTGCTTGCCCAGAAGTCCCGTGACGAACACAAACGTCTGCAGACGAGCTTTCGCTGCAATGTCGGCGAGTATAAGCATCTCGTCGCTGATGTTCGCGGGCTTCTTCAGTTCGAGCAACTTTAGAATCGACGCGGCAGGCGTGTCGCCGATCTGCGGATCCACTGGGCCAAGAACCGCGTTCGGATCCATGACGATCTCATCGGCCGCCAGCGCCATCAGCGTGCCACCGCTCATTGCGTAATGGGGCACAAAGACGGTCACCTTTCCTTTGTGTTCTACGAGCGCTCTGGAAATCTGCTCGGCGGCGAGCAACAGACCACCGGGAGTGTGGAGGATCAAGTCGATGGGTTGATCGGCTGGCGTCAGACGAATAGCACGCAGGATGGCTTCCGAGTCTTCGATGTTTATGTAGCTTTCGACTGGCACGCCGAACAGGCTGACCGTGTCCTCTCGGTGGATCATCGCGATGACGCGCGATTTCCGCTGCTGCTGAAATTGTGACAGCAGGTCCGCTCGCTTGGATTCAAGCAGCGACGGCGCAAGCAGCTGTGACACGACGGCGTATATGAGAATCAGCCAGAACGCAATTTTGGTCGCTTTCCAGATTCGATGTCCCCATCGGGGTTTTGTGTTTTCCATGCCCCTGTTTTCGCGAGTGTGCTCGCTACCTGGTCTGCTATCCGCGACTGTCAACTGATCCATAGTTCAGCGGCTCCTTAATGAGGTCCACTTCGAGCGGCGCAGACTGGTGTCCTAGACTGCGGGTCCCGAGTCATCGGTTCAAATGCATGCTGAATGCCAAGTCCTGGTGGTCACCCCATTGACGTGGCGGCGATAAACTAACGCGTACAAGGGCCGTCCAATCCTGAGCTTGCACTGCGGAGATTAGAACCTGCTGTCGAATATTGCGACAGATAACGCCGCCGTACCGGGGCGCGTCGCGGCCTTTTTGACGAAACGAAGCCAAATGGGCGCAACCTGCTGATTACAGGGTAGTTGAAACCGATCAAGCGGGCTCACCCGGCCGTCGAGGATACTAAGCTTGTTCCCCAGCCGGGAGTCGTGGAGTCGCGATGCAGGTGTTCGAGATCATCATAGCGATGCTGCTGGGCGGCGCGGCATTAGCTGCACTGGCGCGGCGGTTGGGTGCGCCCTACCCTGCGCTGGTCGCGCTCGCGGGTGCTGCCCTCGCGCTGATACCGGGTGTGCCCACACTCACGCTCGACCCCGAACTGGCACTCGCGCTCTTTGTCGCGCCTGTGCTGGTCGATGCCGCCTTCGATGCCTCGCCGCGCGACCTGCGTAGGAACTGGCGGCCGATCGCAAGTCTTGCACTCGGTGCAGTCGCGCTCACTATCACACTCGTCGCAGTTGTGACCAGGCTACTGGTCCCCGACATGCCATGGGCTGCGGCGGTCGCTCTCGGCGCAATCGTTGCGCCGCCGGACGCCGCGGCGGCCACGACCGTGCTGAAGCAGCTCCGTCCGCCAAACCGGCTTCTGGTAATCCTCGAGGGCGAAAGCCTCTTTAACGATGCAAGCGCGCTGCTGGTCTATCGACTCGCGGTCGGCGCCACAACAACGGGATTTGTAACGGGGTGGACCGTTGTACCGACTGTGCTTGTGGTGACGTTGGGCAGCATCGTTCTTGGACTGCTGCTGTCGCGGCCCACTCTCGCTGTGAACGCGCGCATTCACGATGTCGCGACGGCGGTGGTGTTCCAGTTCTGCACGACGTTCGGTGTCTGGCTGGTTGCTGAGCGACTGGGCCTCTCGGGCATCATTACGATGGTGGTCTACGCGATGGCCGCATCGCGCCGCGTGCCGGAGTTCATGCCCGCACGGATCCGCATTCCGTCGTGGGCCGTGTGGGAAGTCGCCGTGTTCGTCCTCAACGTGCTCGCGTTCATTCTCGTGGGGTTTCAGCTCAGGTCCATCACGGAGCGGGTGACCGGCGCGACGGGTGAGCGATATGCGGTCGTGGCGGCAGTGGTGTGCATTGTAGTGATCCTCGCGCGGATCGTATGGGTCACTGGCGCTGCCGCAATTAGCCGGTGGCGCTGCCGCCCGCGCTCGGACGGGAGACAGGCACCGCGTGACGCCGTGGCTCTGGATCCGCGTGCTGCAGCGGTGGCGGGGTGGTGCGGAATGCGAGGGACCGTCACACTCGCGGCCGCGCTCGCGCTACCCACCAGCGCCGACGGGGTTGCCGAGTTCCCCTACAGGGATCTCATCGTGGTCACTGCGTTCGGAGTGGTGTTGGGCACGCTCGTCCTGCAAGGACTCACACTGAGGCCCCTACTGCTGCTCCTCCGACTTCGGGATGACGGGATGGTGGATCGCGAGGTGCGCCTTGCAAGAGTCGAGGCGCTGCGGGCGGCCCTTCAGGCTGCGGCGTCGTGCCCCGATGCCGAGACGGCCGCAATCGTCCGGCAGCGGTACGAGTACCAGCTACGTCGAGCTGAGGAAGAACTCGCCAATGATGGCGCGAGCGCGAGCCGCTCGACCCGCAAGGCTACACCGGCGCAACTGCAGTGCGCGGCCGCTGAGGATCCGGAGGTAGCGGTTGTGAAGGCCGCGACCGAGGCGCAACGGCGTCGTCTGATGGCGCTCCGAGCGGACGGCACGATCGGCGACGCAGCGTTCCAGCGCGTTCAAGAGGAGCTGGATTGGGCCGAACTCGATTGG
>DASQVJ010000134.1:0-4347 GCA_035640835.1 Bryobacteraceae bacterium | reverse complement strand
GCTCGTTCGGCCAGGTATTGAGGCGTGCTGTCAGTCGTGTCGAGCCCGAGCTGGAAGGGAACTCGGTATTCCTGAAGGATGTCGGCAAGACGCTCGAGCTCGCCGGTGGTGGGAGCGAAAAATGCCACGCGTCCACCGCGCTCGACCGTGCTGCGAGCTTCATTGACAGCAAGCTGAATGTTGTTGTGGAAAGCAACGGACGGACGTGTTGGAACCTGCAGGGGCTGCTGATCGGTGGAAAGCAGCTCCAGCTCGCGAAGGTTGACACTCGTATGCTGCTTCAACTGTGCGTCGAGATCCGACCAACGGAAAAAGCTTGCCTCGGGATCCGCGCGGTGCGGGCGAGTATCGGGAGCCTCGAGCCGTATCCACAGGCGCTCGGACGCGCCTTGCAACATCTCGGGTTCATCCAGGACGACGATTGCGTTGGGCGATAGATCGAACAGCGAGCCGCTTCTCGGTCGAAGCATGGGCACGTAATATTCCCAGCCTGCGAATTCCTCGCCCTCGGTGCCGGCGATGTCAGCAAGGTCGACAAAGAGCCGCCGGTTCTTTGGATACTCGAGCAGAGGCAGGAGTTGAGCTTCACGGACCTGCAGTACGGATCTCTGCGACTCGGTGTCAAACCGCCGCATGGAATCGATGGTGTCGCCGAAGAACTCGACGCGAACCGGGCGCTCGGCTTCGGCGGGGAAGACATCGAGGATGCCACCGCGAATCGAGTACTCGCCGACCATCTCGACAGGCTCACGACGTTCATAGCCGACGCTCTCGAGGTGTGCGAGCAGGTCCTCAAGGGGGATCTCTTCACCGGTCCGAAGCTGCAGCGCGAGCTGCCGGTAAAAATCGCGGGACTCGGTCTTCAGGAGCGCGGAGGCGACTGGGGTGATCGTGATCGGGACGGGCTTGGTAGCGAGGCGCCACAAGCCGACCGCGCGCTGTTCGGAGATCTCGCTGTGTGGCGAGAGCCGCTGGGCGGGCAACACGTCGAGCGCAGGGAGCAGAAGCGGACGCTGCGTTTCGAGGGTGGTGCTGAGGAGCTGATGGAAACTAGAGACGGCCTCGTGCAGCGCCTCGGCCTGCTTGTTGCCATCGACAATGACCAGGAGCGGCCGAGTGACCGCCTGCTGCAGGAGAACGAGATACAGCGCCTTCGCCGTCAGCGTGAGCCCGGAGAAGCTCAGGTGACTGGTTTCATCGCGCAGAATACGGCGGACGAGTTCGGCAAAGGCGGGATGCCGGGCGAGACTTTCGAAAAGATCGCGAACAGCCGGATGAGTCACAAAGAACGACGGAGTACTTCTTCTACGATGCCTGTTGTCGAGTAGCCGGGTTCAAGGGAAAGCGCCATCACGACACCTCCCGCGGCCTCTACCTCTTCGCGTCCGGCAATGAAGTGAGCCCAATCGGCACCCTTAATGAGCACGTCAGGCAGTAACGCGGCGATGAGCTCGCGCGGGGTGTCTTCATCGAAAAACGTGACTGCATCGACCGCCTCCAGCTCGCAGGCCATGGCAGCACGATCGTCCTGACTCAGCAGGGGTCTGGTTGGACCCTTCAGCCGGCGGACACTGTCATCTGTGTTCAAAGCGAGAACGAGCACATCACCGTGCGATCGGGCACGCTCCAGCAGTCGAATGTGGCCCGGATGCAAAACGTCGTAGCACCCGTTTGTGAAAACCACCTTCTTGCCTTCGCTGCGCCATTGGGCACGCTTTCGAATCAGCTCTTCGCGACTATAGAGTTCGCCCATCCGTTTCGCCTTTATTATAGGGTTGGTGCTCAAGCCGAACGCCCGCATACTCGTGCGCGCGACGAATTGGGTGGGAGATGCCGTGATGTCCCTTCCCGCCCTGCAAGCGATTCGCGCAGCTTATCCCCAGGCGCAGATTACGGTTCTCGCGAGACCTTGGGTGGCAGATCTCTACGCGCGTGAGCCATTTGCGGATGACGTGATGTTGTACAAAGCTCCCAAGGGAACCAAGGGAATTGGCGAAAAATGGGCACTGGCCAAGGAGCTTCGTAGCAAGCAGTTCGACGCGGCGATTCTGCTTCAGAATGCGTTTGAGGCGGCTGCGCTTGTGTGGGCAGCGCGCATTCCGATTCGCATCGGGTACAACCGCGACGGCCGCGGGTGGTTGCTCACTCATGCCATCGACGTTCCGACGAAAGGCTCGATTCCCGAGCACGAGCGCTTTTACTATCTCGAGTTGTTGCGGCGCGCTGGAGTTATACCAGACTTACCGGCGAGTCCGGCGATTCGGCTCTCGGGTGCACCGGCGGCGAGGGAGCAGGGAAGATTGCGATTCGCCGAGCTTGGCTGGTCGACTGTGATCGGGATGAGTCCGGGCGCGGCGTTCGGAACAGCGAAGCGCTGGATCCCCGAACGCTTTGCCGAAGCTGCGTTGTTCTTGGACGGCGCGGTCGCGTTGTTTGGATCTGCTGACGAGCGCGCTCTCTGCGACGACATCGCAAATATTATTCGAGGCGCTGGACGCGCGGTCCACAATTTTGCAGGGGAAACGACGCTGCGCGAGTACATCGATCTGGCGGCGGCTTGCACCATCTACCTGACGAACGATTCGGGCGGCATGCATATCGCGTCGGCCTTGGGCGTACCGACGGTCGCAATCTTCGGTGCTACCAATCCGCGAACCACAGGCCCGACGGGTGATCGCGCCGCAATCGTGCAGAAACCTGTGCCGTGCAGCCCGTGTCTTTTGCGCGAATGTCCGATCGATCATCGCTGCATGACGGGTGTTTCGGCACAGGACGTGGCGGTCGCTGCCAAGGAACTGCTCAAATAGAAGGTTGGACACTCGTTCGAAGATCCTTTCCGTGCCCGCTCCGGATGCGGGTATTCGTGCTGTTGTGGTTGGCTACTTTGATCCCGTAACCTCGGCAAATGCACTTCGATTGAAGCAACTTGCTGAGCAATACGGCAACCTTCTGGTGATCGTGACGGATCCCGAGGACCCCATTCTTCCGTTGCGCGCGAGGTTGGAGCTGGTTGCTGCGCTGCGGCCGGTCACTGAGGTCGTCGGCGTCGCGCCTGATGAGCTCGAGGACGCTCTCGAGTCGCTCGAAGGCGTCGAAGTGATTCGTGAAGAGGCCGAGGATACCAGGCGCACGCAGGATTTTATTCGTCATCTGCAGGAGCGGCAAGCCGCCGCAAACGCATGAAAGGTGCGCGCATTCTGTTGATCCGGCTCGGCGCCATGGGCGATGTGATTCATGCTCTGCCGGCAGCAGCAACGGTCAAAGCGAGCTTCCCCGATGCGCATCTTGCCTGGTGTATCGACCGCAAATGGTCTGTGCTGCTCGCAGGAAATCGATGCCTCGATGAGGTGGTCGCGTTTGATCGCAAACATGTGCGCGAGCTGCTGTCGACCGCATCCCGCTTGCGCGCTGCGAAATTCGACATCGCCATCGACGTACAAGGTTTGATGAAGTCGGCGGTGCTCGCGCGAATCACTGGTGCGGAGACGCGTTACGGCTTTCACCATACGCAGGCTCGCGAGGGTCTGGCGGCCTGGTTGTATTCGAACCCGGTACGGACATCGAGCAAGCACGTGGTGGATCAGAATCTCGAGATCGTTCGGGGTGCGGGTGCCCGGGAAACGTCTCTCATGTTTCCGCTGCCGCCGGGACGCGCTGAAGGTGACTTGCCTCGAAAGCCTTTCGTCCTCTCGAGTCCGCTAGCCGGTTGGAAGAGCAAGCAATGGCCGATTGAGTACTTCACCAGGCTCGGTGAGCTGCTGCGCAACAACTATGGGATGGAGCTTGTGCTGAATGTGCCCCCAGGAACTCCTCGCATCGACGGCGCGCGCATCCACACGTCGAGCATCGAAGGCTTGATTCACGCGACTCGTGCTGCTACGGCAGTTGTGGGCATGGACAGCGGACCTCTGCATCTGGCGGCAGCCCTCGGGAAGCCCGGTGTCGCGATCTTTGGACCCACGGATCCTGAGCGGAACGGTCCTTATGGGGACACCATCACGACGTTGCGATCGCCCGATGCGGTCACATCGTACAAGCGAGACGATACGATTTCGCACAGCATGCGAGCGATTACGCCTGAGGCTGTTCTCGAAGCTTTACAAGCGCGGATTCAGTTGGGAGCGGCTCGTTGACCGTGGCGGCGCTGCATTTTCCGAAGCCTTATGCCGATCGAGTGGCAAAGCTCAGAGTGCCGAGCGGGTTCCTGCTGGTGCTCACCTTTGCGCTGCTGGCTCGGCCGACGCCGTTCACGCTTGCCGTGGGTCTGCCGCTGTCGGTGCTGGGACTCGTAGTTCGGGGATGGGCGGCAGGTCATCTGGCGAAAAACCAGCGGCTCGCCACAAGTGG
>DASQVJ010000133.1:0-5298 GCA_035640835.1 Bryobacteraceae bacterium | reverse complement strand
CCCTCGTTCTGGCAAACGGACCTGTCGTTCTTCAAGACATTCCCATTGACCGAGCGAGTGCGCATGCAGTTCAGGGCGGAATCGTTCAACTTCCTGAACCACACGAACCTGGCAAATCCGAACAACTGCGTCGACTGTCCTGGCACGGCAGGACGAATCTTCGGCACCTTCGCAAACTACGTTCCGCGGCAATGGCAGATGGCATTGCGCGTTGAGTTCTAAAGCGTTTGCCGCGAAAGCTGGGCGCGCACTTAAATGGTGCGCGCCTTGAGAAAAAGTCCCGGGACTATGCTCAACTTCTAAGATGAGCAAGATCGACAGGATCGACAAGAGAGCCCTCCGAGACAAATTGCTTTCGATGGAAGAGACGTCGGCTGAAGAGGCACGCAAGCTATACGACGAGTTCGTCGGCACCGCACGCCTCGATCCTTCCGTCCCGACAGATTCAGGAGATCGCGGCGTGGCTGAGAACGCGGCTGCGCTCGCAGCGAGCCTCGAGGGACAGTTGCATACGCATGAAGAACGTAAGCAATTTCTCGAGTCGTTGCGTGTAGAGCCGATGACCTACGTTGAGACTGGGGCGCTGGTCACGGTCAATCGGCGCCACCTCTTTCTCGCGGTCCCTTCGCCCCTGTTCGAGTTCCAAGGTTTGAAGATTCTCGGGATCTCGCACGACGCGCCGCTGGCAAAGGAAATGGCGGGACTCACGGCAGGCGACACTTTCGAATTCCATAAGCGCAAGTTCGAGATCACCGCTGTCTATTAGAGTCTCGCTGCCGAACGGCCAACGCTCTGGCTAATAGTTCTTGATTATTTACTCGCGGGCGAGATGCTGATAATTTGCAGCGAATGCTACTTCGTCTGCTTGCAGCGGTCGTCCTCTTCAGTACGATTCTTGGACCTGCCGCATGGGCGCAGGGTTGAGTTGCTGCCCGCGTCGGCACTCCGGTGCTGAGCGCGCTCTGCGGTCGCAGGGACTACAACAAGAAGTGGACATTGGTCGTCGGGTACAGGTACCAGCCCTCCTCTCGACACTTCGTCGGCACGGTCGAGCAGACGGAACGCGAGAGACTCCGCAATCAGATCCAGAACACGTACCACTTGCTGGATTTCATGGTTTCGCGCCAGCTCACCAAGCGCCTCAGTGTGAGCGCATCGCTTCCCGTTGTGTTCGCGTATCGCAATCAGCTATATGTGCCTCGCGGCGAATTTCAGGTGAACGGGATCGGCGACGCGACGGTCGGTGTGCACTCATGGCTATTCCGTCCACCAACGGAGAGCGGCGGCAACATCGGTCTGGGCGTTAGCCTCAAGATGCCGACCGGTCGATACAATGCGACGGGCGTCGCTCTCGACAGATCAAATAACCAGATCATCGCCACCGCTGACCAATCGATTCAGCCAGGTGACGGAGGCACCGGTTTCGCGGTCGATCTACAGGCGTTTCATCCCATACCCCTGAAGTCGATGGTCTACTTCAACGCGCTGTACCTCTTCAACCCACGTAATACGAATGGCGTCTCCACTTTCCGGTCACGCCGCGGCGAGGAGGTTCTATCGGTTACGGACCAGTACCTGTTTCGCGGCGGTGTGTCGCGTGCTGTGCCGCGAGCCAAAAATCTCTTCGTCACCTTTGGCGGCCGGATGGAAGGAGTTCCTGTCCGCGACGCCTTCGGTGGCAGCGATGGCTTCCGCAGACCCGGGTACGCCATCAGCATCGACCCGGGCTTCATGTACAACCGCTGGGGATACACGTTTACCTGCAACGTGCCCTTCGCGGTGGAACGGAATCGCAAGAAGAGCGTCACCGACTACGCGAATCGAGTTCACGGCGATGCAGCCTTCGCTGACTACACCGTGGTGATTGGGTTATCGAAGCGCTTTTGAACGGTCTCCCGAGGATTGCTTTTCGGTGAGAGAATGAACCCCATGCTCCACAACAGGCGCGAACTCTTTCAAGTGACAGCGGCAGCGGCGGCCGCTAGTAAGCTCAGCGGCTCAGAGCTTGGAGACAAGCTGGCTCAAGCCATGCGATCGAAGGTTCTGAAAACGGAGCTCTTTCCGAGTCCCGTTAAAATCACGAGCATCGAACTCCTGCGGTCTGGGAAGCATTCGATCGTGAGAGTCCGCTCGGCAGATGGAGCGACGGGCTATTCGGCGGCTCAGCCGCCGGTGATGCGCGACACGTACCCGATTTTTCTTCATAGAGTCGCGCCGGTGTTTCTCAACAAGGATGCGAGGGATCTCGAGAAGCTGCTCGACGAGGTCTATCGCGCAGATTCGAATTATAAGTGGCAGGGTCTGGCGCTCTGGGTGTCGGTGGCCGCGATCGAGATCGCGATTCTCGATATGCTCGGGCAGACGAGCAAGAAGCCTCTAGGCGAGTTGCTCGGCAAAGTGGTTAGAAAGGACATCAGGGTCTACCGGGCGGGTGGGAACCGCGGGAATGCGCCCGAGGTTGAGATCGCGTATCTGCAAAAGCTGGTTGAAGAAACAGGAGCGCAGGCGATAAAGTTTCGATTAGGCGGTCGCATGCGATACGACGACGAGTCGACCAAACGCGATCTCGCGCTGATCCCCCTCACTCGAAAAGTGTTCGGCAGCGGCATGACCATCTACGCGGATGGGAACGGATCGTATGACGTGCCCATGGCGCTTCGGATCGGCCGTCTCATCGAAGAGCAGAAGTTCGGATTCTACGAGGAGCCTGTTCCGTTCGACTACTACGAGGAGACGAAACAAATCGCCGACACGCTCGAGATACCAATCGCGCTCGGTGAAGAAGAGATGAGTATTCGAGGCTTCCGTCGCATCATCGAAACGAAAACGGCGCAGGTGATCCAGCCGGACATCCTCTACTTCGGCGGCATGATCCGCTCGATCAGGGTGGCGCGCATGGCGGAAGCTGCGGGCCTCAATTGCACTCCACACATGTCGGGTGGAGGTCTCGGCTACTTGTACGTGGCACACTTCGCGTCGTGCATCCCGAACTGCGGTGCTCACCAAGAGTACAAGGGCGAGGATGAGGGACTCCCAGCCACGTCAGACACCTCATCGCTGAAGAGCGTGAAAGGGGTGCTGCGAGTGCCTTCGGGTCCCGGCTTGGGGATCACAATTGATCCGGACCTTCTGCGCAAAGCTACGCCTCAGACGGCGTAGATCGTATGGGGCGCTCCCATGGCTGCAGCGACGGTAAGTCAGCATCGCGTCCGCTGCTGCGGTTGGCTGCCGCCGCGACCCTGGCTCTGCTTCTGGCAGGGACGCTCAGGACCGATCCGAACACGATCCGGTTTGAAGAGATTACGAACAGATCCGGCGTGCGCTTCGTAAGCTTGAACTCACCGACTCTCAACAAGAATCAGATCGAAACCATGGTGGGCGGCGTCGCATTGTTCGACTACGATGGCGATGACTACCTGGATATCTACCTGGTGAGTGGAGCCGCTATTCCTTCGCTCCAAAAGGAATCACCGGCCTACTGGAACCGGCTCTTTCATAACAATCGAGATGGCACCTTCACCGACGTGACGGCCAAAGCAGGAGTGAGCGGAGCCGGTTACGGAATGGGTGTCGCAGTGGGTGATTTTAACAACGATGGCCATCCGGATCTGTTCGTTGCCAATGTCACGGGCAACCAGCTATTTCGCAACAACGGTGATTCCACATTCACTGACGTCACGCGCAAGGCAGGCGTCGAGGGCGCTCGCATAGACGGCAAGAAGATGTGGTCCGTCGGCGCGGGCTGGTTCGACTACAACAACGACGGCTTGTTGGATCTGTTTGTCGTGAATTACTGTAAATGGGCCGTGAATGAGGATCCGTATTGCTCACTAAAAGACGGAGTCCGGGCGTACTGCCATCCCAAACACTACGAGCCTTTACACAACACTCTGTATCGAAATAACGGAGACGGGACATTCACTGACGTTTCGCGGGAGACCGGAATCGCAGCGCATCTGGGAAAGGGTATGAGCGTATCCTTCGCCGACTTCGATGGCGATGGCTTTCTCGACGCGTTCGTCGCGAACGATACGACTCCAAACTTCCTCTTTCACAACATTGGTGGCAAGAAATTCGAGGAAGTAGGGCTGATGGCAGGCGTTGCGTACAGCCTGGACGGGAAGGCGCTATCAGGCATGGGCTCGGATTTTCGGGATGTCAACAATGATGGACTACCCGATATCTGGCACACCGCCGTGGAGCATGAGACGTTTCCGCTCTATATCAACCGGGCCAAGGGCAAGTTCGTTGATCTGACGGCATCGAGCGCGTTGTCGTCTACCGCCGGCATGTCCGGATGGGGTAACGGCATGTATGACTTCGACAACGACGGTTGGAAGGATCTGTTCGTCGCCCGTTCCAACGTCATGGACAATATCAGCGTACTGGGAGCCAGGCAGTATCCCGAGCCGAACTCGATCTTTCGAAATTTGGGGAACGGCAAGTTCGAAGAGATCAATCTTCCGGGGGAAGCGCCTCATCGCGGCGTGGCCTTCGGCGACCTCGACAATGATGGGCGTGTCGATATGGTCGTTACTGTCCTTGGCGGCCCTGCGAAGGTGCTACGCAACACGTCAGGCGGAACGCATCACTGGATTCTCTTGAAGCTGATCGGGACGAAGAGCAACCAGATGGGGCTCGGTGCGCAGGTGAAGGTGACTACGGTGGACGGCCAGATTCAGTGGAACGAGGCGACAACCGCTGTCGGATACGCCGCCTCCAACGACGCACGAGTCCACTTCGGCCTTGGAGCGAATCAGAGTATCAAGGAAGTTGAGATTCGTTGGCCGAGTGGCGTAAGGCAGTTGCTTCACGATGTGAAGGCCAACCAGGTTCTGACCGTTCGTGAGCCCAAAACAGAAAGCAAGAGCGCCGTTCAGCGCGTGCCAGGCAGTTCCGAATCACGCTTCGGCTCGCGCTCGAGCCGTTGAAATTCTTTCCGGGCGCGTGCTGCGTCCGCATCACGTCCAGCGCGTGAGTATGCAGCGCCCAACGCCAGATAGATCTTCGCCTCTTGCGGAAACGCCTTCTGCGCGACCTCCAATTCCGGTATTGCCCGGAGATAGTCATCCGTATCAAGCAACAGTACACCGAGCAGATAATGCCCCAACGGTCCCGATGGATCCAACTTCACGGCCTCCTCGGCGTAGGGCAACCCGGCAGCAGAGTTCACCTTGTAGTACGCTGCCGCGATCTCGAGCCGTGCCATCGCGTGATTCGGGTGATTCTTGATCTCCTGCTTCAACTGTTCCAAACCAGCCGCATGATCGCTCATTTCCAGCAGGAATCTGCCATACG
>DASQVJ010000132.1:0-7744 GCA_035640835.1 Bryobacteraceae bacterium | reverse complement strand
GGTAATGGCAACGCAGCCCGGCAGCGAACAGGCCCATGAGATGGCGAACAAGTACATCCGCTATGGTTCGTCGCCACGTGGCGCCCAGGCGCTGGTGGAGTGCGGACGCGTGCTCGCGCTGATGAAGGGACGTTTCCATCTTTCCGCCGACGATATCCGAACGGTGGCCCCGGCGGTCCTTAGACACCGCATCATCCTGAACTTCGACGCTCATGCGGATGGTCAAACACCGGAAACACTGCTGAGTCGAATCGTCAACAGCATCGCGGTGGCCGCGAAATAAGGCGAAGCACAACATGGGGCCGAGAGCAGCACAAGCCCAACCCTTCATCGATCAGTCTTTTCTCGAAAAGCTGGAACGGCTGACGCTGCGCTGGCAGAAGTCGTTTAACGGCTTAGTCGGGGGCCATAACACCTCGCTATTCCAGGGCGCCGGTCAAGAGTTTCTTGACCATCGCAACTTCCACCACGGCGACGATCTGCGTGCCATCAACTGGCGCGCTTATATGCGGCTCGAGAAGCTGTTTCTCAAGATGTTCCAGGTGGAGCCGCGTGTCCCTGTGCGACTGCTGGTAGATGTCAGCGCGTCGATGGCAACGGGCTCGAACAGCAAATTCGAGTATGCTCGCAAGCTCGCGGCCGCGCTCTGCTATGTCGGGCTGGTGCGCCTCGATACGATCTGCATTCAGCCCTTCCGCGACCAGCTTCTCGAGAACTGCAACAGCGGCGGCGGCCGCCATCGCTTCATGCCCGTTGTAGATTACCTGCGAAAGCTCCAATATGGCGGCACCACGAACTTCCTGAAGATCGCTAAGGAGTACGTCGGCAACTACCCGCAACGCGGGCTCGTGATCGTGGTTTCGGACTTCCTGACCGACGAAGACGCGGAGAAGCCAATGCAGTATCTCGCGGAGTTCGGCCACGAGCTGATGCTGGTGCAGCTCTGGTCTGACGAAGATCGCAACCCGCCCTGGGATGGCGAGCTGGATCTGGTCGACGCGGAAACAGAGGTGCATTTGGAGATGGCTCTGGACGGCCCGGCTCGTGCCCAGTACACCGAGGCTTTCGATGCGTATTGCCGAAGGATTCAGATCCTGGCACAACGAAATGGAGGCCGATACGTCGGTCTCTCTACCGAGACCCCTCTGGAGGATGCCATCTTCGGACCGGTCCTAAAATCTGGCGGCGTTCAGTAGCAGTTCGATGCACTTCTTCAACCTGAGTCTCCTCGAGTTCCTCGGCCTTCTGGGCGTCACATCGACAGCTGTGGTTGCTCTCTACCTGCTGAACCGGTCGCGGCGGAAGCAGGTAGTCGCGACTCTGCGCTTCTGGCGTTTGGCCGAGCAACCGATTCTGGCGAAACGTCGCAAACGAATTCAGCAGCCGTGGTCACTGGTGTTGCAACTGTTGAGCATCTTGTGTCTGCTGCTTGCCGTTGCGCAACTACGTCTCGGATCGCCTGACAGCACATCGCGCGATCACGTTTTGATCCTGGATACTTCGTCGTGGATGGCCGCGAAGAATGGGAAAGGCACGCTGCTCGACGAGGCCAAGGTTCTCGCGCGCCGCTACTATCGAACACTGCCTTCCACGGATCGAGTGATGCTCGTGCGTGCGGATGGACTGGCGAGTCCGGCCACGGCTCTGGACACGAATCGCGATGCGTTGGAGCAGGCATTGGCCGAGTCGCGTCCTGGGGCCGCCGCGCTCAATTTGCCACAGGCCTTGCAGTTCGCATCTCAGGTGCAGAAGTTGCACGCGATTCGCGGCGGTGAGATTGTCTTCATCGGTGCAGGGCGTATCTCGCGCGAAGACGCGTCTCATGTCTCGGTGCCGAATACGTTGCGCGTGCTACCGGTGAGCGCTTCCCCTGAGAACTGCGGCCTGCGCCGGTTGGGTTTGCGCCGATCGATCAGCGAACCCGAGGTCTGGGAAGTGTTCGTATCGGCTCGGAACTACGGTAATAGCGTGCGCACCATACCTCTTGCTTTAGCGTTCGGCGGTGCGGTGGTTGCGGGAAGTCGCGTGACACTCGCGCCGAATCAGGATGTGCAAACCACGCTTCGCTTCCGAACGAAAGCGGCCGGCTGGCTCGAGGCTCGGCTGATGATTGAGGACGGACTCTCGGAAGACAATCGAGTGTTCGTCGAGCTGCCCCCCCTGCGTCCCCTGCGCGTTGCCGTGTTTACGAACGAGCCCGAGTTGATTCGGCCCGTGATGGAGGCCAACCGTTACGTGCAGGCCTCATATCACGAAACATCCCAGTTCGCCTCCATGCAATGGGCAAAGGGCGACGAGCCGAAGATCTACGTCTTGGACCGATTCGTTCCCGCGAAAATGCCCACGGCAGGAGCGATCCTCCTCGAACCTCCATCGAGAGAGTCGCCATTCAGCGTTCGGCTCACGAGCCAAGATGTTCCCATCGTTCGCTGGCACACCGAGCATCCTCTGGGGGCTGGTCTTCGGACGAAGGAGATCAAGCTCGCGAATGTGCAAGTTTTCTCCCCAAGGCAAGGCGATATCGCTGTTGCCGATGTCGCGTCAGGCCCTGTGATTCTTGCGAGGCCTGGCGAGAAGCGCCTGGTGGCTCTCGGCTTTCACCCGGGCCGTTCAGATCTCCGCTTTGATCTTGCGACACCACTGCTGTTCGCCAACCTGCTGCGGTGGATGGAGCCCGGTGTCTTTCGGCATTGGGAAGCAAATGCATCGAGCGCCGGCCCCGTCGCCACCACACTCGAGCCCGATGTGGATGTGAAGACGGTGCGAGTTTTGGCCGAGAATGGCGCTGAACTGCCGAACACGATTAGCGGCCGCTTGCTTCGGTTCTATTCCGGTATGCCGGGAACCGTGCGAGTCATCTCCGATCAGCGCGAGCAGGTGTTTTCGCTGACCCTCCCGGAGGTCGGCGAGGTGGTTTGGACACCCCCTTCGTCGGTGCGTAAAGGTCTGCCTCGACCCGGAGTCGCTCAGTACGCCAAAGACCTCTGGCCCTGGCTTGCCGTGTTGGGCGCGCTTGGGCTGATGCTCGAATGGAAGCTCTTCGGCCGAGCTCGCACGACGCTGGTCCGCCGGGAGACGACACCTGAGGACCAGACTCTACGGAGGGCGTCGTGACATTCGGCAACCCCTGGCTGCTGCTGCTTGTTTTCGTCCCGCTGGTTTGGGGCATCCTTGAGTGGCGTCGCACGCAGAGGCGCATTGGACTGCTATTGAAGATCGGGGCACTGCTAGCGATCGCGTTTGCGCTCGCCGATCCCAAGATTTCGGCGCCGGCCTCGAAGGTAGCCACGGTCGTGCTAGTGGATACATCGGCCAGCGTAACGCCGGCGGATCTTGAAAAGACCAACACGCTGATCAAGCAAATTGAAGCGGCGCAGGGGAGCAACTGGCTTCGGGTGATACCGTTTGCCCGGTCCTCGCGTGTCTTGAGCGCCGCGGAAACGTCAGGAGGTTGGCGGCTTCAGCAGACATCGGGAGTCGATGGGCGTGGCACAGACCTCGAGGCTGCTGTGCGCGAAGCGATCGCCGCTGTGCCTCAGGGAATGGTTCCGCGCGTGGTGCTTGTGTCCGATGGTCAGGAAAACAGCGGCAGCATCGCCCGAGCCGCGTGGCTCGCGAAGCAGCTCCGAGTGCCAATCGATACGGTACCTCTCTTGGGACGGCCTCAGCCGTCATTGCGCGTGGAATCGATTGTCGTGCCGACGGTGGCGTTTACGGGTGAGAAGTTTCCGATCGATCTGGTGGTGAGTTCTCCTCAGCAGGCGAGAGGCAATGTCGAGATTCGCGCCGAGGGCAAGACAATCGGATCCAGCCCAATTTCGCTCGGACCCGGAAGCAACTCGCTGCGCGTTCATGCGACATTGAACACCGAAGGCGCCGTAGATGTATCGGTTATTTTGCGTGCGGCTGAACTCGGAGAGCTTCAGCTTCAGCAGGCAATGACGTTTCGGCGACCCCGAGTTCTCTTCGTGTCGCACGATCCGCCTGGAACGGAAACGCATCTTTTGAGCACGCTCTCGGCAGCGCGATTCGAAGTGCAGCGCGCCACCGACATCCGGAGCGGCGACCTCTCCAATTACCAAGTGATCGTGCTGAACAACCAGGATCTCGAGTCGATTCCCGCTCCGCGGAAGGAGCAGATCGAGACCTATGTGAAGCAGGGCGGGGGATTGCTGGTGATCGGCGGTGAGCGGAACGTTTACACCGAGAACAAGAAGGCGGAAGACGCACTCGATCGTGTCTTGCCGGCGAAGCTTGCGCCTCCAAGATCGCCCGAAGGCACAGCAATCATTTTGATCATGGACAAGAGCTCGTCCATGGAAGGCCGTAAGATGGAGCTCGCAAGGCTGGCTGCGATCGGCGTAATTGAGAACCTGCGGCCGGTTGACTCCGTTGGTGTTCTGATTTTTGACAACAGCTTCCAGTGGGCGGTTCCGATTCGCAAGGCTGAGGATCGATCACTCATCAAGCGTCTGGTGGCGGGCATCACACCCGATGGTGGGACTCAGATCGCGCCGGCTCTTTCTGAGAGCTTTCGGCGCATGGTGCCGGTGAACGCGACGTTCAAACACATCGTGCTGCTGACGGACGGAATCTCCGAAGAGGGTGATAGCTTAACCGTGGCGAAAGAGGCCGCGGGCCAACGGATCACGATCTCGACAGTTGGTTTGGGTCAGGACGTCAACCGCACGTACCTCGAGAAGGTCGCGCAGTTCGCGAAAGGCAAATCGTACTTCCTGGTGGACCCTTCAGGTCTCGAGCAGATCCTTCTGAAGGACGTGATGGAACACACCGGCTCGACGGCCGTGGAGAAGCCCATTACACCGACTGTGGTGAAGCCATCGGACATGATTGCAGGCATTGCCATGGACAAGGCTCCACCCCTGCGCGGCTACGTTCGATTCATCGCGAAGCCCACGGCGGACACCATCCTGCGCGTCGACAAGGAAGACCCGCTGCTGAGTGTCTGGCAAGTAGGCCTTGGAAGATCGGCTGTGTTTGCCTCGGACGCAAAAAGCCGCTGGGCCGAGAAGTGGATCGAGTGGGATGGTTTCGACAGGCTTTGGGTCAACGTCTTTCGAAGCCTGTTGCCGCATGCTCAGCCTGGTGAGACATCGGCCGAATATGACCCGGCGAGCGGTGACCTCATCGTGAATTACCGTCTCGCCAGATTTATCGAAGAACCGGGAAAGGTGCCTGAGATCTACGTGCTTGGCCCCGACAAGTTCCGATCGCCGATCGCTGTTTCGAAAACGGCCGAGGGGACCTATAGCGGCCGTATTCACATTGGTTCGCGTCAAGGCCTCTTCCGAATACGTCCTCTCGAAGAGTCACGGGTGTTCCCTGAGACCGGCTTGTATCGGGTGGAAGAGGAGTTCATCCAGTTCGGGTCGAATCAGCCTCTGCTGCAGCAAGTGTCGCGATTCACGGGGGGCTACTTCAGCCCGAAACCCTCGCAGATGTTCGATCCGAATGGGCGGTCCGTTCTCTCGACGCTCGAGCTTTGGCCGGGGCTACTGGGTTTGGGCATCGCACTCAGCCTGGCGGAGCTGGTGATGCGGAAATGGTCCGGAGTTGTATCGCTCTTCGGATCGCGTAGAATTCAGTAGAGGTCTCCTAAGTAACAAAATGTTCGATCGCAGGCGTTTCCTATCGTCCCTATCCAGTGTTCCAGTAATCGGCACCTTCTTTGGAGGCGCCGCGGCTCAGGCCGCAGTCAAGAAGGATTACTTCAGTGAACTGGGGGTCCGCCCGTTCATCAACGCGGCCGGCACCTACACCACGCTAACTGCCTCGCTCATGTGGCCTGAAGTGATGGACGCGATGCAGTATGCGTCCAAAAAGTTCTACCGATTGGGCGATGTCCAGGATGCGGTAGGAGCACGCATTGCAACCATGCTGGGCGCTGAGAGCGCGATGGTGACTTCGGGAGCGGCGGGTGCGCTGGTAGTAGGCACCGCGGCTTGTGTCACGGGCATGGACGTCAATCTCATTCGTCGCCTGCCGGACACCTCGGGAATGAAGAACGAGGTCATCATGCAGAAAGCTCACCGTTACGGCTACGACTACGCGGTGAAGGCTGTGGGCATGAAGTTCGTTGAGGTGGAAACGCGCGAACAGCTCGAGAGTGCGGTTGGTCCGCAGACCGCGATGATGCTGTTCTTCAACGCAGCCGAGCCTTCGGGCGCTATCAAGGCCGCGGAGTTTGTCGAACTCGGCAAGAAGCACAAGGTTCCGACATTCAACGACGCTGCTGCCGATGTCCCGCCGGTGGAAAACCTGACGAAGTACATCAAGATGGGCTTCGACCTGGTGACGTTCTCGGGCGGAAAGATGATGCGTGGTCCTCAGAGTGCCGGCCTGCTGCTTGGACGCAAGGATTTGATCGAGGCCGCGCGACGGAACACCTCGCCGAACTCGGACACCATCTCCCGCGGCTTGAAAGTGAACAAGGAAGAGATGCTCGGCATGCTCGTAGCGCTCGAGATGTTCATGAAGGCGGATCACAACGCGATGTTCAAGGAATACGAGAAGCGCGTGAAGGCCATCGCGGATGGTGTGTCGGGCTTCAAGTCAGTCAAGACCGAGATGTACGTTCCCGAGATCGCCAACCACGTTCCCCACTTGAAGATTACGTGGGATTCCGCGGCGCTCGGGGTGGAGGTGCCGGCCGTTGTGAAGCAACTGCGCGAGGGCACGCCGTCCATCGAAGTTGTGCCTGGCTCGGTGAAGGAACTGAGCATCGGCGTTTCCCAGATGCAGCCTGGCGAGGTGGAAATCGTCGTGAAGCGCCTCCGGGAAGTGATGAAGGGCGGGACCGCCTAGCGAACTTCCAGTCGAACAGGCGTGCTACTGACACCGCCAACGGTCGCCACGACCTCTTGGAGGCCCGTGGGAGCGTTGGCGGGGATCGTCACATTCAGCTGGTAGAGGCCCGCAAAGCCCGGCGCCAATCCTGAAAACTGCACGTCCGCGGTTGCGCCGCCGATCGTGATCACAGGAGTCGTTGTGGTGTTCAAGGGCGGCTGCGTGGACGCAGCCTCTCCCGCAGCGATCTGGCCGTCGACCGGCCCGAACCCTGTTCCATAGAGCGTGATCGTCGAGCCCCGAACAGCGGGGTTCTGTGAAGTTATGGCTCCGCTGCTGTTGGCCGCTGCCCCTGTTCCATCACCGTTCGCGAAGAGACCCGGCTGGGCGGCCAGTATTGTCGCCTCGATCGTGCTGGACGATCCGTTGTTCTGGATGACAACGGTGGCTTGACCGGGCATCAGGTTGAACGGCACTTGAATGTTGATCTGCTCAGCGCCGCCCACGTTCGCCACGGCCACTATCGGTGCTTCGATTCCGTTGACGGTGACGCGCGTCCCCAGAAGAGACGTCGTGATGGGGAACGATGGCGCGCGAGCGATACCGTTCACCGTAGTCAGCGACGAGCCGAAGATGGTTGCCAGTGATCCAGGAACGAGCCCCGTTTGGAAGCTTGCGCCATTGGTCAGGGCTGCGGCTGTTGTTTTCGGAGGACCAAAGCTGATGATGTGGACGGCGCCATTGGGCGCACCGTCATGGTGCAGCAGATAGAGCTCTCCCGCCTGGTCCTCACCAAAGCTCGAGATATTCAGTCCCGAGTCTCGAAGCCGAGTAGAGGTAAAGCTGTCGCCGGCTTGCCGCAAACCCCAGATCCTTCCGGAACCGTAGTCGGCAACAAGGTAGGTGCCTTGAGCGTTGGGGAAGCGGGAGCCTCGGT
>DASQVJ010000131.1:0-11806 GCA_035640835.1 Bryobacteraceae bacterium | reverse complement strand
GCATTGGCTTCTTGTTAATGGATTGCTCTTCGCGCGCCTGAGGTACGGATTTGACTTCGACCGGCTCTCACCACTAGAGAGCATCTCGAAAACGACCACGCCAATATTGCTGATCCACGGTACTGACGACCAACAGACTCCGGCAAGCCACTCGATTGTCTTAGCCGCGGCAAGTCCCAAAGCGACGCTCTGGCTGGTTGAAGGTGCCGGCCACACCGGAGCGGCGGCTGCAAATCCATCCGGGTTCCGCGCTCGTGTCCTTGATTGGTTCGCGGCTCATTGATACGGCGGTGGTTCGTTCGCGACATCACCTGTGTTGGAACACTCGGACGGGGTTCCCGCGCTCGAGTTGCGCCTGCTTCAGACGCTCAGCGTTGAGCCCGTCGATCTTCTGCACGAGTCGTGCAAGCGCGAGCTTTCGATTGCGGTGCTGCGATCGTTCTTCCATAACCAGGCTTCCTGAACCGCATCATCGGCTTCGCTAACGGAACCGACTATCCGGTACGCCACGGCCCGCAGAGGACTCCGGTTCTCCTCGCATTGCGGCGCCCGCGATTCATGTTCCTTCATCAGTCACATGCTCTCGCCGTCATCCGTCATGGTAGTGACGGATCAAAATTCACCCAACGTGAAGGAGAAAGCAATTAATGCCAACCACACAAACAAGCGCAACACCGGCGGTCAGCCGGGTCGATATTGTCCGCGAGTCCCCTGAGCTCGTCACGAAACTGAGGGACCTCGGGTTCGCCGTAAGAAAGGGCGCGATCGAACAGACGATTCTCGATCTCGTTACGATCCGGGCCTCCCAGATCAACGGGTGCGCCTTCTGCCTGGATATGCACGTTAAGGAAGCAAAGCTCCACGGCGAGCGCGAACTGCGAGTCTACCATCTGCCGGTATGGCGCGAATCGAACCTGTTCACCCCTCGCGAACGCGCCGCTCTTGAATGGACCGAGGTGCTGACCAAACTGCCCGAGCACGGCGTAACCGACGAAATCTACCACGCGGTTCGCCGCGAGTTGTCGGAGAAGGAGATCTCGGACCTGACCTTCGCGATTACGACGATCAATGCGTTCAATCGAATCAGCATCGGCTTCCGGGCAGTGCCTGGATCGGCCGACGCGGCGTTCGGGTTGGACAAAGCCGGAGTGATCTAAGGAGTGGCCGCGGCGACCGCCCCACATCGCTCTTCACCGGCAGCATGAGGGGCACCAACACCAAGATCTCGGTCGCGCTCATGGGTCTGGGCGCGATGGGCTCGGGCAATCTTGGGTACGCGATCAACTTGCCGCGCTGGTGCGTCCGCGCCTGCGCCCGAGCCGGCGCGGCCGCATCTCGGCACGCCTGCAATCGTAGACCTCGCCCGGCCCGAATGCTGGGCGGTGGGCAAGTGTTGGAGTACACGCATCCGACAGACCAGCGGTTCTAAGCTCACTGCGATGTCAGGATCTCGAGTTCACCTTCGCGCCGAAGGACTTTAAGGCTCACGTCATCTCCGTGCCTTGTCAGATGAAGGTCCACGGTGGCTGCTCCCACCCGAAGATTCGCGATCGCGAGATCATTCAGAAACGATGGCAGGGCGGGCCGAACGAGTGAGAGCCGCCTTCGAACACCATCAATTTGAAGCCCAAGCGCCGACTGGAGCAAAAGGAAAATCGAAGCCGCCGACCATGATTGCGGTGAGCACGCGACCGGGTAAAGAACCGGCCCTTCCCCGGGCTCCTTCGAAAATCCGCAGAAAAGTTCGGGCATACGATGCAAGTCGAAATACATTGCGGCCTCGAACATTCCCTGAAAAATGCCGAGCACTTCTTTGGTGAAGCCATAGCGCCCCAAGCCGTATGCAATCAAGGCGTTGTCGTGCGGCCACACGGTCCCGTTGTGATAGCCCATGGGGTTATACCGAGCCTCGCCTTCGGCCACAGTTCGAACACCCCAGCCCGAAAAGAATCGGGGCATCATCAGTGTCTGGCTGACGGTACGCGCGTGAGCTCTGGTCGGGATGCCTGACATGAGGCACTGGCCTGCGTTCGACGAACGGATTCGACACGGCCGCTTCTCGCCGTCGAGTGCCAGTGCGAAGCTCGATATCTCTTCACACCAGAACGCGCGATTGAAGTCTTCACGCAGACGCTCCGCCTTGTTGCGAGGTGCCAGCCCTTGTTCATGCAGGCCGAGAGCTTCACAAAGCCTCGCCGCAGCTTGCCAGGCCCCGTACACGTAGCCCTGAACCTCACAGAGCGCAATCGGACCGGTGACTTCCGAGCCGTCTTCGTGAAAGATGGCGTCATCTGCATCCTTCCAGCCCTGATGAATCAGGCCATCTGTTGCTCGGCGTTGATACTCGACAAAACCGTCGCCGTCCAGGTCTCCGAACTCCTCGATCCACCGAAGTGCCGCCTGTATGTTGGGCCAAATGTCCTTGATGAACCGAAGGTCGCCCGTTCTGTCGTAATATGCTCCGGCCAGCAGCACGAACAAGGGTGTGCCGTCGACAGCCCCGTAGTATCGGCCGTATGGCATCTCCTTGAGCGCAGCCATCTCTCCATTTCGTGTCTCATGAAGTATCTTGCCCGGCTCAGCATCTTCTTCTGCGATGGACGACGTTGCCTGGTTCTGCGCCAAATAACGGAGAACACCGCGCGCGAGGTCAGGCCAGAACCACAAACACTCGAAAGCAGTGATGAGACCGTCCCGACCGAACGGCGTATTGAACCACGGCACGCCGGCATACGGGTAGGGTCCGGTTGGAAGGGCCGTTGTCATCATGTGCAGGTCGGATAAGGCGCGATTGACCCAGGCATTAAACTGTCCGTTCGAGCCATACATAGTGCACGTGCTGGCTTTGTGAATCCTGATGTCATCCACTGCTTGTGCCCGTGCATCGTCGAACTTCACACGGGCCGGGGCTGGCACTCCGTTTCGCTCACAACGCGCGATCACGTAAACTCTCTCAACCTCGCGAGGCTCGAGAGACAGATCGAATATCGCCCCGTTGGCGGACACGTCGGCTGCAGGCGAGAACTCAAAGTGCGTGCGCCTTTCGACGCCATCGAGTCCGCGGTAACCCCAGACGACGGTCGAACCTTCGACTGAAGGCGGAAAAATCTCGCCGCGAGCTTTTCGCGCCATGCCACGGATCTCATAGATGTCCGCATAATCGGCGGCACACCGTATCCGCAGAGACGTTGCGACTCGTTGCCTGCTGTGGTTCTCGATTCTGACTTCCTGGTAGCACACACCCTGCCACAGGAACATGCGCCTGGCGATGTGCAGGGAGCCTAAGGGCAGATAGTCGAGATTTTGGCAACGCAAATCCGGATTGGTGAGCGCAACTGTCAGCTGGTCATTGTCTTCGCGGACCGTAGAACTCAGAAAGAACGGAGGCGTCCCTTCAAGTTCGAGCAGAAGGGAGGACACAAACCGCGTCCCGTCGTGATAGACGCCCTCCTCGCCGGTTTTGACCGGCTTGATGTTGCCGTAGTGATCGAACACAGCGAACGTATCACCCTGTTTGAGGACTCGGATACGTCCATCGGTCAAGCTGGAGTCCGCCAGAATGTAATGTGCGTCGTCCGTCCACCCTTTGCCGAGCAGACCGCGTTCTTTCACACCTGTCGTGTAGTGGTCATCCGGGGTGTGGCTCATACACACTTCCGAAGTGGACTTGGCACTCTGGCAGCAATAGCGCAATTCGCAATCACGCGCCTGTATACGCTGACATAGTCGTTCGCCATCCGGCGCGAGTCAAAACGCTCCTCAAATGCGCGCCTGCACGCGAGACGATCGATGTTCGAAATCGATTTCAGGCATTCGACCGCCTCGTCAATGCTGTCCACGACAAAGCCGGTTAAGCCGTGCTCAATGATCTCCGGCACCGAACCATTTCGCCACGCGACCACGGGCGTACCACAAGCCAGCGCTTCGATCATCACCAGTCCGAACGGCTCTGCCCAGTCAATCGGAAACAGCAGCGCGGCTGCATCGCTCAGAAACCTGTTCTTATCCTCGCCGCCCACCTCGCCGATGAATTCCACGAAAGAGCGACTCTGATCCAGTAGGGGAGCGATCGTGCTCTGAAAGTAAGCACGGTCCTCATCGTAGACTTTTGCTGCGATCTTCAGCGGTAGTTGCGCTCTCCTTGCAATCTCGATAGCGCGGTCAACCCGCTTCTCCGGTGCAATACGGCCGAGAAATGCCAGATACTCGCCGGCCCGTGGCTGAAACGTATGCAGAGTGCGGGGCAGACCGTGATACACCGTAGCCTGCCAATTCGCGTTCGGCAAAGGAAGCCGCTGCGCATTCGAAATTGAGACAAGCGGCAGTTCCTTGTATTCGCTAAAGAGCGTCTCAACATCGTGCAAATGAATCTGACCATGCAGTGTGCTTACACTTGCGCACGGCAGCCGCCGCACCAAGGGGAAGTGAATGTAGTCGCAGTGAAAATGAATGACATCGAACTTCGAAAGATCGCGAAACACCAGTTCGAGCATGCGAACATGCTGCGGAAGCGTCTCGCGTACATTCGGATCACGCCAGATGGATATGGGACAGACGGGCGCCAGTTTCGCTCTCGTTTGTGAGTCACCACTCGCAAACAGCGTCACATCGTGACCGAGCTCGACCAGTTCCTCCGTCAACCAGGACACCACGCGTTCAGTTCCTCCGTAAAGCTGTGGAGGCACGCTCTCGTAAAGGGGAGCAACCTGCGCGATGCGCAGGCGTTCAGGGATCGCTTCTGAGTCAGACGGCACGGTCTTGTACCTGCTTGCTGTGATTACGCACCCGAATCGATGGAAGCCCGCGCCGGCTTTTCTGGAAGTAGCAGATTTCGACGAGGGTGGGCCAGAGCTGAATCGAGGCGCGGATAACATCGATCACGTCATGTGTGATCCGCAGTAGATTCTGGTGGAAGAAATCCGGTTCGAACCCGTAGAAGGCCTTCTCGAGATTGGCGGCGAACTGCCGCAGGGTCTGCGCGCGCTCGGGATTGTTGGTCTTCTTTGCAGCATCGAGAGCGCGGTTGTGGAGGTTGGCGATCTTCTCGAGAATGCCCTGTGCGTCCTCCGCGCTTACGTCGCCCTCGTAATCGAATGCAATGCCCAGATCGTCAAGACGGGTGACGCTGGCCTTGATCTTTCGCTTGAGCATATTTGCCAGCTCCTCGTTGAAGATCTCGGAGGCGTGAGGGTTCCGCATGTAGTTGTTCTTCATGTGGTTTTGAGCAGCATCCACGTGGGCAGCGACAATGCCGTCCTGCTGTATCCATAGGCGGTAGATGTAATCTTCAAAGCGGAGTCGGGTGGGAAAGAAGGGTGGAAGGCCGTAGGTGTTGTCGTAGCCTGCTACGCCACAATCCATCCGCCAGTTCTTGTTCGTAATTACAGGCCGAAAGTTCTCTAGCACGTAGAAGTCGTTGAGATGGTCGATGTCGGTCTGCTCTTCGTCTTCCAGAAACATGTCCACGAAATCGATGGCATCAATGTCGTTCGTGCCCGTCCGGAATGTCTGTGCCATCTTGACGACCGAGTCCCCGAATACGACGCCCCGCTGGAGGATGAGAGCGTTTTCGCGTGCGAATCCTTTGGTTGCATTAGTCTCGAGATCCATGGCCGTGTCGATCAATAGATCGCCGGATTCATAGTTGTCGGGCACTTCGCGAGCCGGCTTGCCTAGGACATCGAGGAAGGCGGAGAGAGTATCGAAGGATTTTTTCGCATAACCATTGACCCCAGCCCTGTGATGACTGCCCCTGCTTACCTCATCGGCTCCGAGAGATTCCGGACTATTTTCGAGCAGCGCATACGGTCTCATGTCGTCATCCGAGCTGACCATCAGTCCGCCGATTGTGTACATCAGCGTGAAGTTGCGATTGCCGCCGTAGCTTGGCCTGAAGAGATTCTTTACGAGCGCCTGCAAACGCTCATCACGCAACCTGCTATTCAGGTATGTGATGAACTGCTCTTTCTCCCGTGGTCCGACGTATAGAAGGTCCAGGTGAGTTCTGGTTTCTTCGAGTAGCGGAAAGTACTTCTCCTGGTTGACGGGGGTCGAGTCGTCGAACACGATGATCTGAGGGGAATGGCCGTTTCTCCAAAAGTGCTCATCGTATGCTTCCACGGTCTCACCCACATCACGCAGCCGGTGGGTAGGAATAACAAAGAAAACATCCTTGTCTGGCATTAAGAATTCTTCTCCTTGAACGATTCGGGCGTTCAATTGGCCGAGTTGGCACTTCTTTGGATGGTTGATTCTGTATGAGGGCTTCTGCCGCGTTCCTGGACGGGAGGCACCTTGGAGATGCGGCACTGAGTTCATTACAAATGGGGCCGCAGGCTTCCGTGGTCAGGATCTTACGACCACCACACGAGCTCAGACACCGACTACTGCTCGGGTCCGAAGTGGACAAGAAAGCCTCCAAGCAGCATCTAGGGATGACGAGCGCTTCCCGGCTCATTACCGCGAGAAACCGAGCGCGCTTGCGCACGAAACTTCATCCGTTCCCAAGATAAAAACAGGGGTATAAACAAGGCATAAACAAGACATCAACGCTGTATAAACGCCCCAGTGAAGCTCGCCCGACCGAATGGTGCCAAAGACAACGCGCGTAGGTCAGACCTGTGCGACCTGTATCTCAAGGCGGAGGAAGCAATTCCGAATGCCAAACTCATCAAGCGAGTACTCGATGACTCGCTCTCGCCCGAGCACGTGCTCAACGACTCGCATACGTTCGACGGTCCCTTGTCCTTCACATGCAGGGCATCCGAACAGCTCGACTCGTCCTGAGCCGCTGCACGTCGGACAGAGATCAAAGGTGGGTATGCCGACCGAAACTGCCCGCTGCTCCTCGATGTCGTCTGGCGTCACAGCGATGGCTACGGTCAACGCTTCGGTGTGCTCTCCCTTGGGAACGCCCACACCTGTGAAGTTCCGGGCGATGCGCTCATACAAACCCTCAAAGGAGGGGTGAACGGATTCCGGCCTCCCGAGTATTGAGGGAACGGTCGGCATTTCCCGTTCGAGCGGACTCGAGACGAGTCGCGGTTGCATTTCCAGTTCCTCATCGTAAGCATTCCGGGCAGACTCTCGACCAAGCACCGAGAACGCGCGCTCGAAGGCGCGAATCCTGCCGGGAGGCCAGAACGATCCAAATATGTGGTCAATGTTTCTCAGGAAATCGCGGTGGGCAGCAGCGATGGCCGCCATGCTCTCCTGTTGCGATAAACTCAGCAACGAGTAGTAATCCGGTACGGTCATCGGGTACTCCTCCACTTCTTTCCGCATCGTAGACAACCCGGCAGTGGTTGACAACCCGTTTTAGGCGCGAGAGCCTCAACTCTGGTTGCCGTCTATGCGCCGAGCAGCTTGCTGTCAAAAGGTTGGCCACCGATGCGTGCGACACCTGCAACCGTGTCGCGAGCGTCTTACGTATGCCGGAGGAGATCCACTATGGCGATGCAACAGTTCACATACACAATGCACTTCCGGGGACGCGTCTCGCCTTCCGCTGAGAACGAAAAGATCTTGCGCATAACCAGCAGCGGAACGAGCTCAACCATGGAGACGATCGTCAGCCCAACGGGAGTCGAAACAACGCTTCACCCCGCACCTGGCGATCTGGCGTTTCTCGAATCGGAAGTGCGCCTGAACGGTGAGAACAATTTCGAAGGCGAAGGGGTGCTCACATTCGGCGATGAGGGAGAGCACGAATTGCAATTCGCGACCATGCATGCCGGTCACATGCGGCCAAGTGCTGTTCCGGGCACGATGGTCGGCAGCGTGAGCTGGCACATCCAAGGCGGGAAGGGGCGGTTTCAATCTGCCACAGGCCTGATCACATCTACCTTCACACTGAATGGCTCAGGGGAATTGAACGAGTATCAGTGTGGATTGATCTTCGTCGCGGACTGAGCTGCGGCGATCACAGATCTTTGGCCAGGCAAACGCTCAGCGGAGAGTCGACGTATTCGCCAAAAGCATCGATCGGAGCAAATCCAGCCCGTCGGTAAAGGGCAATGGCCTCAGGCTGGCGGATACCGGTTTCGAGGACCAGGCGTCGCAGACCGAGCGAGCGGGCCTCCATCTCGATGGCGGTCAGCAGGGCGCGTCCTACGCCGCGGCCCCGTTCAGCAGGACGCACATACATTCGCTTGATCTCGCCGACGCCTGCGTCAATCGTACGGAGCGCCCCACAACCTGCGGGCCCCGAATCGACATACGCGACTAGAAAAGCACCGTGTCCATCGTGAACCTCGTCCGTTTCCAGCTCGAAATGATTGGCCCCGGGCTCGGGATAGCGCCGCACCAGCTCCGTGTTCAAAGACTCGATCAGATCCTGTGCGATAGGCGAGCGAAGGTCTTCCTTAACCACAAGCACCTGCGTTTCCACTGTATTACGCTAGCATTCTGGCGCCAGCGAAATACAATTAACCTTCGTCCGTCAAATGTTTAGATCGTTCTCTGGACATCCGCGTGGAGGCGGACCAGGAACGACGGTCGGGTAATTCCAGGCAGCAAGACGCAACAAGGCCCGTGGTTGTTTCATTAAGATTGTTAGATTATATTAGTGTGTAACGCTAAGCTTTCTGCTCGGCGTCTATCCATTGCAGAATTTGCTGTACCCCCGGAGTTATGTTCGAGAAAATCTGTGCCAAGGTCACGTGGTGCCCTCGCCAAGTTCTCGACGCAACGGTCGAACTGGCTGTCGAGATCGTGCGCGAGGGACGGGAGGGTCGCCGTCCTCTGATCCTCGATCCGATAGCTCTGGTACTCTTCACAACCGAAGAGCCACCTGTCACATCGGAGTCACGAGCATGAGGCTGTATCGTCTGTGCCGCAACGAGGACATCTCCGGTACGAGTGGAACGGGCCACATCGCAGACGTAGCGGAGTTCGATGACGGCACGGTGGTTGTGCATTGGATGCGCGAGCGAAATGCCGCGCACGTTTCGAGCACTACCGTATTTCAGTCGTTGGAGGATCTATTGAAGATCCATGGGCATCAGGGGAGAACTACGGTGGAGCTGGTTGTAGACACCGATCACAAATCTTGATGAAGCATGCACATGCGAATGACACGAATGTGCGGAATATCGATATGAACGAGAAGAATGGCAATCAGGAAGAAAAACGGATCTCAACAGGTATTACCGGTTTGGATGACGTTCTAAATGGCGGCCTGCCCGAGGACCACCTGTACTTGGTCGAAGGCGATCCTGGCTCGGGAAAAACAACACTCGCCATGCAGTTCCTCCTCGACGCTCATGGCCGAGGCGAACCGGTTCTGTACGTCACGCTCTCGGAATCGTTGAGAGAGTTGCGGGCGATCGCCTGCTCGCATGGTTGGACGCTGGACGGAGTGGATGTGTACGAAGTGATTCCGCCGGCCGAGAGCCTGATGCCGGAAGATCAATACACCGTCTTCCATCCTGGCGACGTAGAACTCGGGACCACTCTGAAGAGCATCCTTCAGCACGTGGAGCAGGTCAAGCCGACGCGGGTGGTGTTCGATTCTCTCTCCGAGATCAGGCTGCTCGCCCGCGAATCCTCGCGATATCGGCGCCAGGTTATGGCGTTGAAGCAGTTCTTCGCCAGCCGGCATTGCACTGCTCTGCTGCTCGACGATAGTCCTCGATCTGAGGCCGCCGACACAACGGTTCTCAGCATCGTTCACGGCGTGATTCGTCTGGAGCGTATGGCACGAGAGTACGGCACAAAGAGACGGCGCCTCGAGGTGGTAAAGCTGCGGGGCGTGAAATTTCACGACGGCTATCACGACTACGACATTCGCACCGGCGGCATCGTCGTCCATCCCAGGCTGGCCGCACTGCATCATGAGCCGGCTCAACCGGAACAGGAATCGCTTAGCGGCATCGAAGAACTGGATACGTTGCTTGGCGGCGGGCTCGATCGTGGTACGAGCACCTTGGTCGCAGGACCGGCGGGTGCGGGCAAATCGAGCATCGCAGTTCAATATGCGGCAGTCGCGGCTGAGCGCGGTGAATACAGCGCTGTTTACCTTTTTGATGAAGGTCTTACAACGCTGTTCAAGAGGGCTCGCCGGCTCGGTCACGATGTTGAGGGGTGTATTAACAGCGGCAAGCTACACGTGCAGCAACTCGATCCCGCGGAGCTGTCGCCAGGCGACTTCATTCATCAAATTCGTAACGCTGTCTTGGACCGTAATCTTCGTGTTCTCGTCATCGACAGCGTGAATGGATTCCTGAACGCCATGCCGGGCGAGCATCAGCTTCTTGTTCAATTACACGAGCTGCTGTCGTTTCTGAACCAGCGAGGAGTTGTGACCATCCTGGTAATGGCGCAGTACGGCATTCTCGGAACCGGCATGGAATCGCCAATAGACATCAGCTATCTGGCCGATACCGTCATTCTGCTGCGCTATTTCGAGGCAGCGGGGAAGGTCCGCAAAGCCATCTCGGTTGTGAAAAAGCGCAGCGGAGCCCATGAAGACACGGTCAGGGAACTGAAGGTTGGTCCCGACCGCATCATCGTGGGCGATCCGTTGGAGCAGTTCCATGGCGTTCTATCCGGCGTGCCGACTTATGTCGGCACCGTGGAACGACTGATGGATCACGAAGGGGAGAATGGGAAACGATAGCCAACGTCGAAGGGTCCTCTTACTCACTCCCACAGGACGGGACGCGGCACTCATCGCAGAGGCTCTCTCTCGACATCGGGTCATCACTCAGGCGTGTGGGGATGCCACCGAGCTCACTCGAGAAATTGCGAATGGTGCCGGAGCGATTATGGTTGCAGAAGAGGCGCTTACGCCGGCATCATTCTCTGTTCTGAATGACGCGCTTCAAACACAGCCGCCCTGGTCGGATCTGCCCCTTATCGTGCTCTCAACGGCAGGCGAATCAAACCCTGAGCTGGCCTCGAGACTCGAACGGCTAGCGCCCCTCGGCAATGTGACGTTCATCGAGCGTCCAGTGCGCCCCGCCACATTGATCAGCGTGGTAAAGACGGCCTTGCGTGCACGCGGCCGGCAGTATGAGGTTGAGCGCCTGCTGGACGATTTGCAGATCACTCAGCAACGCCTGCGCACGATGATCGAGAGCGCCAAAGATTACGCGATCATCAATCTCGATCTCGACGGCCGGGTCACCTATTGGAACGCCGGTGCGGAGCGGCTTCTTGGTTATTCCGAAGCGGAAGTCCTGGGCCGGCCTATTGACGTGATCTTCCTGGAGGAGGATCGCCAAAACGATGTTCCCGCTTGCGAACGCGAGACTGCCGTGAAAACCGGGCGTGCTGAAGACGAGCGATGGCACCTCCGGCGCGATGGGTCGCAGTTTTGGGCAAGCGGCGTTGCTTGTCCGACCCGCGATGCGGACGGCAACGTGACGGGTTTCGTCAAGGTCTTTCGTGACATGACTGAGCACAGGCGCGCCGAGGAGCGTCTCGCCGCGCAAGCGAAGCAATTACAAGAGTCAAACGACGACCTGCAGCGCTTTGCTTACGTAGCGTCGCATGATCTCGAAGAGCCGTTAAGAGCAATCGCCAGCTATAGTCAGCTCCTGGTCCGTAAAAACGACGGCCGGCTCGATGAAGACTCACAGCAATTTGTTCAGTTCATCGTGGGCGGTGTAGACCGCATGCGCACTCTGATACGCGATCTCCTCGACTTCTCTCGCCTCACAAGTGAGAGCAACCGGCCCGCCGTGCCGGTCGATTGCAACACCGTGCTGGGCCTCGCATTGCAGCAGCTGCAGGTCAAAATTAGCGAAAGCGGCGCGAAGCTTTTCTTTGATCGACTGCCTGTCGTGCTCGGTCACGAGAGTCG
>DASQVJ010000130.1:0-6482 GCA_035640835.1 Bryobacteraceae bacterium | reverse complement strand
AGTTTGGTGTGAACTTCCACTTGACGCAAGCGCTGACGCAGACCCTACGAGTTCTACTGCTAAGCGGCGATGGCGCTGTTTCGCCACTTACGCCCTATGCCAGGCGATTCTTGGAATCGTTACAGCTGGTTACTTATGCAGCTGTCGTGTATGGCGTTTGGGCAATGTTCCGCCCGGTGGTGTACCGCTTTCAAATTCAACCTCATGAGATGCAAATCGCCAAGCGCATTCTGACGCAGCATGGGCGGACATCACTAGACTTCTTCAAGGTCCAACGGGACAAGTCTTTGTTCTTCTCGCAAGATGGTGAGGCGTTCGTGTCCTATGCAGTGGGCCGAAACTTCGCTGTTGTGTTGGGAGACCCGGTGGGTCCACCCGATCGAATGCGCGAAGTAGTCCGCCAATTCGCCGATTACTGCCGCGACAACGATTGGGGCTTTGGCTTCTATCAGACCTTGCCGGACTTTCTGGACACATATGAGAGTGCAGGGCTCAAGAAGCTTCAGATTGGAGAAGACGCAATTGTCGATCTGCCACAGTTCACCCTTCAAGGCCGCTCCCACCGAGACGTTCGGTCCAAGGTCAACCAACTCGATCGCTCAGGCTTCCACGCAGAGTATTACGAACCTCCTCTAAGCCACGGCCTTCTGGCGGAACTGAGGAGCGTATCCGATGAGTGGCTCACGATTCCCGGGCGGCGCGAGCACCGGTTTAGCGTCGGTTCCTTTGAGCCGAGCTACGTGCGCTCGACTCCCGTCTTTGCAGTTCACGATGACAGAGGCAGAGTGCTGGCGTTTGTGAACCTCATCCGCTCGTATCGCGCCGGCCAGGCGACGGTCGATTTGATGAGGCGTCGGACTCAAGCTCCGAATGGGGTCATGGACTACCTGTTCACAAAGCTTCTGCTACACCAACGGCAACTGGGATACACGGAATTCAGTCTTGGCATGGCTCCTATGTCCGGCTTTCATGCCGGCGAGTCCGCGACTGTTGAAGAACGCGCCATCCATACGTTTTTTCAGCACCTCGGCTTTCTGTTCAGCTTCAAAGGCATCTTTGCGTTCAAAGCAAAATTCGCCACGCGATGGGAGCCGAGATATGTGGTTTACCGCAGCCCCCTCGACCTACCTAAACTGGGCCTCGCTTTGAGACAGGTATCTGGAAGAGGTCGTTCTGCAGCACCGACTTACTCCGCGTCGGCATATGACACCTCGGTGTCGGCGCATTGACTCCTCAAAGCACCGCGCGACGGTAGCACTGAAGCGTTCACATAAGGCACCTCGGAGTTCGACGCTGACTTTGGACAGTCGAATGCATTCTCGAAGGCCGAGGTAGTAATGACTCGTAACGCACTTCTGACCGTCTTTATCGTAGGTTGCTTGACCGTGCCGCAACTCTGTGCGGAAGATCCTCTGAAGAACGTCACCGATCTCAATCGTGCAGGCCTTCAGGCACACCAACAGAGAGACTTTGATACTGCCGGGGCGAAGTTCGAGCAAGCTTTAGAGGTAGTTGGTTACGGCCAATCAGGACACGAGCGAGAGGCCATTTCACTCCTGCGCAATCTCTTCGTTGTCAGGCGTGACCAATACCGGCTCCCAGAAGCCGAGCAGCAGAGCAGAAAGGCGCTTCAGCTTGCTGAGAAGACGTTCGGGCCATCGCACCGTACCGTCAGAAACATTCAGAGCGATCTTGGTGAAGTGCTCTGGATGCAGGGCAAATCGTATGAGGCTATCTCCTACTTCCAACGCGCGCTTGGAGCGACTAAGGGAGCATCGGACGCGTCCGAAGATGATCTCGTGCGTGCCTCAGCGAATCTCGCTGTCGCTCTACGGGCAGTCGGTCAACAGAGCAAAGCCATCGACCTCCTGAAGCCAATCGTCGCGGACTGCAGGTTGCGCGGAGCGAAAACGTATAACTCGGGGGTCGCGATCAATAACCTCGCGATGGCCATGGCTGACCTAGGCGAGTTCCAACCGGCCAAGGAGCTGCAGACTGAGGCCGTTGAGGCGTTCAACGCAATTGACGCACAGCTCGCTAAAGCCTCCGCGCTTATGAACCTCGCACAAATCAAGATTCTCGCCGGCGAACATGACGAGGTAGAGACGATCCTCGATTCGTCCCTAAAACTTCTGACGGCCAACGGAGAAGACAATCGTCCAGCAGCAGTGCAGACCCTGTCGCTACTCGGCGCGCACTATTTTCGTGCTGGACAGACAGAGAGAGCGGAACCGTTGCTCGGCAAGGCAGCGCAGATCTCTCAGACGTATTTCTACGCTGGTCATCCCGACACAGTAGCGACGTTGAAATTGTATTCACAAGTGCTCAAGAAGCTTGGTCGAAAGAAAGAAGCCAAACAAATTGCGAAGCAAGCTCGCGCGCAGGAGGAGCAGGGCAACTCAGCAGAGCACAAGGTGGCCCAAAACGTAGTTGATGTCAAGGCGCTGCTGAACGAGTCGGCGAAGCGATAGTGTTGGACGTACATGAACGCGACAACCGTACGAGTCTTTGTAAGAGCGGTTGATGGACATGCCCAGAGTTCCGGCAGATTGTCGCGACAAGGTGCAGCGGGAGCGATCAGAAGCTCGCGAGTCCTACCATCGTCTAAAGCGTGTAGTTATTATTGTCGGGCTGCTCGTCTCAAGCGTTCTCGCTAACGACTCAAAGCCTGCGCCATCGAGCGGCTACCCTTCCGAACAGCAGGTGCTCACATTCATCGCCGATACCGTGGATTGGTATCGGCACCTCCCCGCGGAACAGCAGGTCGGGACAGCCCCAACCGACCTGGTGTTCCTCGAGAATAATCGAACAACGGCTACCGAGATCGTGCGGCTTGCATTTGACTTTGGCAAAGCCGCCGCGGCAATCCGCTCTATGCCGCAGGACGTTTCGGCGGAACCAGCGGCGGCCGATCCTGCAACCACAACCCCAGCCTTACAAAGTGTCGCTGCAGCGAAGGCAAAAGTACAGACGGCCATTCAGAAAGCAAACAGCGAACTCAAGACACTGACGGAGGCAAGGTATTTTGCCCGCCGCAAGGATCGTGACAAGCTTGATACCCAAATAGCCGATGTCCGGAGCCGTATTCAGGTTTTGAAGGGCATGTCAGAGAACTACGACAGCCTGGTTGGCTTTATCCATGCTAGAGGCGCCAGCCCCGATCGGCCTACGAACATGGCCGACCTGGTGGATAATCTCGAGCGTACTGTTCCGGAACTATCCGGTACTGCGGGTTCTTCGCAGAGCGTCAGCGTACCGGCCACGTCCTCGCCGCGACCTTCAGGCATCATGGGATCGATCTTCGATGTATCAGAGCTAGCGCGCAAGCGGCAGATCATCGATAACGCGATCCGAAAGACCGCTGAGTTGAGTGAGTCGTTGCAGGACATTCGGACACCGCTCCTCGCAGAATTGAAACGAAAGTTTGCGGCCATCACCATTAGTGCAAGCGCCGATGGCTTGCGACGACAAAAGGCACGCTTGGACGATCTGGTCGCGGAATCAGGAACAGTTTCTCCCGCGATCGCAGCTCTGAACAAGCAGTGCGTTCTTCTGGATCTCTATAAGGACCGCCTCACGGAGTGGCGTTCACAAGTCCAAGCGAACTATCAAGCGGCCTGGAAGAACCTGGTGGGCCATCTCGGAGCTCTTGCAGGGGCCATCGCGATCCTGGTGGTAGTGGCCAGCGCAGTACGCAGGTTGACGGTCCGTCACGTGCGCGATTCTGACGCCCGCAAGATGCTTCTTACCGGCCAGCGGATTTTGCTGTTCCTGACGATGATTCTCATCGTTTCGTTCGCGTTTACGTTCGACGTGGGTTCGTTAGCAACGTTTCTGGGACTCGTGTCTGCCGGGCTGGCCGTCGGGCTGCACGACGTGTTCGTCGCGATCGGAGGATACTTCCTGATTACTCGCAAGTTTCGTGTCCAGGTTGGTGACCGCGTGCAGATCGCTGGTGTCACTGGTGACGTTTTCAGGCTGGGGCTGATGCAGTTTGAGTTGACGGAGATTAACACAGCCACGGAACAACCGACGGGACGGCTCGTGTTCTTCTCAAACTCGTACGTGTTTCTCTCGCCGGCGACTCCGCTGTATCGCCAGGTCAGAGCACGCGCATAAGCACGAGATCAGTGTGCACCTGGGCCGGCAGTCGATTTGTTACTTGACTCGTCTTCTGTTCGGGCGTGGGCGGCGGATGGTTAAGACGTAGAGGCTGGGGAGAGCCACGAGGCTGAGGAGCAGAGTCGCGAGCAGACCGCCAACCAGCACTGTGGCGAGTGGGCGCTGCACGTCCGAGCCGATACCGCTCGCCGTCGCCGCCGGAACCATTCCGAGCAAGGCAACGATCACCATGAGGAGAACAGGCCGCAGCTGCGCGATCGACCCGTAGACTACAGCGTGAATCGGCGCAATATGCGGCTCGTCTCGCCGCCTGCGGTTAATCTCGGATACCAGCAACACGCCGCTCATTACCGCAACACCAAACAGACTGATGAAACCGACCGCCGCGGAGACGCTGAGGTTGATCTGCCGCAGATAGAGCGCAACAATGCCACCGACCAGCGAGAACGGTACGTTCATCAGCACAACGCCTGCGTACGTTGCGGATCCGAACATAAAGAACAGGAGCGCGAAGATGATAGCGATGGTAACGGGAATGATCATCGCTAACCTTTGCTCAGCCCGTTGGAGATTTTCGAACTGTCCGCCCCACACGATTTCGTATCCCTTCGGCAGCTTGACCGCCGCCCCTACCCTTCGCTTCGCATCATTCACAAAGCTGCCTTGATCTCGTCCGCGGATGTTGGTTCGGACCGTGATCTGCCGCTCGTTTTCGCGACGGGCGATGATGCTCGCTCCGGGAAGCACGCGAATGTCAGCGAGCTGTGACAGAGGCACGTGCCCCTCTCTTGTGTTGACCAGTATGTTGCCGATCGCATCGGCATCCATACGCGCCTCCGGCACGTACCGGACCGCTATATCGAAGCGGCGCTCCCCTTCGAAGACCGTGGATGTTGCGCGCCCGCCAATCGCCATCTCGATCACGTCCTGAACGTCGCGTACGTTGATGCCGTAGCGCGCCACCGCTTGCCTGTTGATTCGAAGTCGGAGCTGCGACTGATCCGCCTCCTGCTCGAGGGCGGCATCAACCGATCCGGGGGTGCGGCGTACGACCTCGAGTGTCTGTAGCGCGAGTTGCCGCAACTTGGCCAGATCCGGCCCCTGAATGATCACTGCGAGATCTGCGGCAGAGCCGGTTACGGCTTCGGTCACGTTGTCGATGATCGGTTGCGTAAAGCTGAACAGGGCACCGGGAATGTCATTGTTCAGTTGTGCTCGCAGCTTATTCACCAGATCCGACTTGCGGAGGCCGTCCGGCCACGTGTCGTACGGCTTCAATGCAACCAAGAACTCGTTCCGATTGGGCCCATATGGATCCGTGCCCGAGTCATTGCGGCCGGATTGAGACGAAACCAGGCGGACTTCGGAATACTGACGTACGATCGAGCGAATGTCATTTGCGATCGATGCAGACTCATCGAGGGATATCCCCGGCGGGAGCGTAGCTCGAATCCAGATGAGACCCTCATCGAGCGAAGGAAGAAACTCGACGCCGAGCCTGGTAGACAACGCAAAAGCTGCGACCACAACCGCTAGCGCCCCGGCGACAATAATTCGGGCGTGCCTCACGCAGTAGCCCAGCACTCTCGAGTAGAGACGCTCCAGCCAAGGCATGAGCGGGTTCTCCCAGCACTTGGCACCGTTTCGGAACAGAAATGTCGCAAGCACAGGAATCAGCGTTAGCGCCAGCAGCATCGACCCGAGCAGGGCATAGGAGACGGTGAACGCCATCGGCGTAAAGAGCTTTCGTTCCACTCGCTCTAGTGTGAAGAGCGGAATGTACGCGCTGATGATGATTATCAGAGAGAAGAAAATCGGGCGGCCCACCTGGAGCGCGGCATGGCGGACAGCCGATAAAACGCCGCCGTGTTGATGGAAGCCAGGCGCGCGCTCGTGCCCGTTGAGCGTGCGCAATACATGCTCAACCATAATCAGGGTGGCATCGACAATGATCCCGAAATCGAGCGCTCCCAGGCTGAGGAGATTTGCCGGAATGCCTGAGACGTTCATGCACACGAATGCGAAGAGCAGCGATAAAGGGATTGTGATCGCGGTGAGGAGAGCCGCTCGGACACTGCCGAAGAAAAAGACAAGCACCAGGAGCACAATGGTCAGCCCCTCGAGCAGCGTGTGCACGACGGTGTGCAATGTATTGTCGACCAGTTCCGTTCGATCGTAGATGGGGGTGATCTTCACGCCGGGAGGAAGACGATTGGTGTTGAGATCATCGATGGCGTCTTTGAGGCCTTGGAGCACCTCGCTCGGGTTCTGGCCCCGGCGCATCAACACGATGCCTTCGACGCCGCCACTTTCGCCATTCACACCGAAGACGCCCGTTTGTAGCGCTGCGCCGATGGCAA
>DASQVJ010000129.1:0-5292 GCA_035640835.1 Bryobacteraceae bacterium | reverse complement strand
CAACTGACATCTGCGACATCCGAACCGCTGATTTCATTGAGCCTCCGGTGCCGTTGCAAAAACTTACCCTTGGTGAGACGCGCTCGCTGACGTTGGTCATCTTTGTCATTGTCTTCGTATTGCGCTCAGCTGAGTTCCTGGGCGAGTCCGATGAGAATTCCTTCAGGCCCGCGAATGTAGCAGAGCCGATACGTGTCTTTGTACTGGACTACTTCGCCTACGAGCTGCGCGCCGCGCTGGCGGAGCCTTTCAAGCGTCTCGTCGATATCGTCCACGGCAAACATGACGCGTAGGTAGCCTAGGGCGTTCACCGGGGCGTTGCGGTGATCCGCAACCACAGGCGGCGTGAGAAAGCGGGAGAGCTCGAGCCGGCCGTGGCCTTCCGGTGTGCGCATCATGGCAATCTCGACCCGCTGATCGCCCAGTCCCGTGACACGTCCGGCCCATTCTCCTTCGATCGTCGCCCGCCCTTCGAGCTCGAGGCCGAGCTCCCGAAAAAAATCAATCATCCCTCCGAGGTCTTCGACGACGATTCCTACGTTGTCCATCCGTTTGAGCGCCATGTGTCCAATCTACAAGGTGTGGTCTAGTCTCAAAACGGACCCATTTGCAACGCCGAAGCACGAGCGCGACGTGAAGCCTGAGAGATCGCTCTATTGCCTCGATGTTGGTCGATCAGAAATACCGTTGGTGAACTGAGCAGCTTCGCTTGTTCTGCAAAGTTAGACCTCAACCCTCAACCAGTGGCAGCCCGCAACTTTCGCGGTTCCGGACGAAGATGAACCGTAACCCCGACCGAAAGAGGGAGGTTCGCCGACCTGCGGCAGCGACGCCAGCTAGTTAAGTTAGTTACCAGCTCCGGGCGTAGGGACACGCTCTTAGAAATTCTTTACAAGTATTGAGCACCTCCGTGGCGGCGCCGAAACACAAAGTGAATCGTATTTTCATCAGCAGTTCGGTCACTGTGTTATCCGAGAGCATTTCTGCGCCGGGAAGATCTAACAGTTGGTACTTGAAATGATGAGAGTCCACTCGTGTGTTCATAAAGCAGCTTTGCTACTCGGGTCGGCATTGTGCCTGTTAAGCCCAGTTGTCGCGCAGGAAACCAGCCGCAGGCAGCCGGACAATACAGGGGTCAATCGCCGCGATCGAGCGAAGAACGAGCCTACAGCCGACGATCAGAAAATGAATGCTTCCGACCGCGAGTTGGCGAAGCAAATCCGCCGTGCAGTGGTGGATGACAAGTCGCTGTCGACGTATGCGCATAACGTGAAGATCATCGCTCAAAACGGGCAGGTCACGCTCAAGGGACCGGTGCGTTCCGAAGAGGAAAAGAAGGCGATCGAGGCTAAGGCGGTCGGAGTGGCAGGTGTCAGCAAGGTCACCAATGAGCTATCGATAGCTCCCGACAGCGATTCCTCCGAGCACGGCAAGCGCAAAAAGAAGTAACAAGAACCTTCAACTTCACAGACAAGAGGAGATCGACATGGCGAACACATCCGTTTACGGCATCTATCGCACCCGCGCTGAAGTGGAGCGGGCGGTGGAAGCACTGAAAGCAGAAGGATTTCGGAACACAGATATTTCTGTCCTGATGCAGGACAATGAGGGCACGAAGGACTTCGCAGCCGAGAAGCACACCAAGGCACCGGAAGGTACAGCAACCGGGGCGACCAGTGGCGCGGTCTTGGGCGGTACGCTCGGGTGGCTGGCAGGCATCGGTGCACTCGCGATCCCTGGTCTGGGACCGTTCATCGCCGCAGGCCCTATTATGGGAGCGCTCGCCGGCGTCGGTGCCGGCGGTGTTTTGGGCGGCCTCATCGGAGCGCTAGTCGGCATGGGTATCCCGGAATACGAAGCCAAGCGGTATGAAGGCCGCATCAAAGAGGGCGGGATCCTTCTTTCGGTGCACTCGGATCGCTCCGAGTGGACCAAAAAGGCCAAAGAAATACTGGAGCGCACCGGTGCCGAGGACATCTCCTCGTCGAGCGAAGCGGGCGCTGATTACGACGAAAGCAAGAAGCCGATGCCCCGAGTCTGACCACTCCGCGTTCGGGCGGCTCCGCCTGGGGCCGCCCAGCCGAGTCGCGCCCCAAGCCCCAGACCGACACCGTATCTGACCGACACTCTGGTGTCCCTATGCGGCGCATAGAGCATTACCGTCCGTGAAGTCATTCTATTAACGCCCGCGACAGGGCCGGGCGCCTAGCACGATCCGGCCGACCGCCACGTTCCCGAGTGTAGTGCTCACCGCAGTGCTGTCGGTCGTCAGCCGGACGCGCGAGTCTCTGAATTGACCTCCTTGTGACCCAAGACTATGTCTTTGGCTGTTACCTCGGATCGAGCACGAGAATGTCCACGGGATGCCCCTCGCTTCTCGCTTCCTCAATCAGAGTCCGGAAACGCTCGACCATCTGTCTCGCCTCTTCGCCCATGTCCATGCACCCGTGAATCACAACGCGGTAGGGCAATTCACGCCCATTCACATTCCTGCCAACGATTGAGTCCCACAGGGCGTCCAGGTTTCTTCCATGCCAGTCGGGTGCCCTCACCGCAGCAAGAAAGCCCTCGTAGAAGTCGTCTTTAGTCCTCCACGCCCGCCCGTCGAGCTCGATGTCGTCCACGGGATTAATCTACGCGCAGCGTCCCCCGCGCGAGCGGGTTAATTCAAATGCCCCAGGGATAAAGTTGGTGTCCCGATCGCCACGACTGGCCCCCCGACTACCCCGCGTTTCAAGATTTCCAAAGCACATCACAGGATCCGGAAGCCGGACTCTTTACTCCAACGCGAATGGTTTCCCTGAAATATCGCTCCCGCGTTAAGCCGCCTGGGGAGTCGATGGCGACATGGCCTTAACGATTTCGCCGACAAAGGCTTTTGCATCGCCGAACAGCATCAAGGTGTTCTCCATGTAGTACAGATCGTTGTCGATCCCAGCGAAGCCAGGATTCATAGAGCGCTTGATTACCATGACCGTCCGAGCCCTGAAGGCATGCAGAATCGGCATCCCCGCGATCGGACTGGAGCTATCCGTCTGAGCCGCCGGATTGACGACATCGTTGGCGCCGATGACGAGCGCCACGTCCGTAATCGGGAAATCGGGGTTGATTTCTTCCATCTCGACGAGCTTGTCGTACGGTACGTCCGCTTCCGCCAGCAGGACGTTCATATGCCCTGGCATGCGCCCTGCGACTGGATGAATTGCGAATCGTACGTCGACACCGCGCCGGGTCAGGGCATCCGCCAGTTCGCGGAGCTTGTGCTGTGCCTGAGCTACAGCCATTCCATAACCAGGGATGACGATGACACTTCGGGCCGATTCCAGCAGAAACGCCGCCTCTTCCGCGCTCGCCGCGCGTACCGTCCGTTCGGTCGCCACGCCTGCCTTCGTTTGTAATTGCCCGAATGCGCCGAACAGGACATTGGAGAATGAGCGATTCATCGCCTTGCACATGATCACAGAAAGTATGAATCCTGAAGATCCATCCAAGGCGCCTGCGACAATCAGCAGATTGTTGTTCAATGCAAATCCCATTGCGCACGCCGACAAACCCGCATATGAGTTCAGCAACGCGATCACTGTCGGCATATCGGCCCCGCCAATTGGAATGATGAGCAGCACACCGAACAGCAGCGAGAGGCCGGCGAAGATCGGAAACAGCCACTGCTGCTCCGGAGATGCAATCAACACAATCCCGAGTACAACCGCGCATCCGAACACCATCAAGTTCACGATGTTCTGGCCCCTATATGTAATCGGTCGTGTCGGCAGAATCTCCTGAAGCTTGCCGAACGCCATCAAACTGGCCGTACACGTCAGAAATCCGAGCAGAATCTCGAGTGTGAGAGCCACCATTGTGATTTGCCCCGGCGTATGTCGGTAATATTCAGCCGTCCCGATCAGCGCCGACGCCAGAGCGCCAAAGGCGTGCGAAATCGCGGTCCGCTGAGGTACCGCAGTCATTGGCATCAAGTACGCCAGCGGTACGCCGATCGCCGATCCAAGGAAGAACGCGACGAGGATCCATTGGTATTCGACGACCTCAAATCGTAAGAGGGTCCCCACCACCGCCAGCAACATCCCAACTTCACCAGCGATCACGCCGCGACGCGCCGTCGCCGGAGATCTCATCCACTTCAATGCAAGGATGAACCCGGCGGCCGCAAGGAGATAAAACAGTGGAAGAGCGAGTTCCCTCATTTCCGGCCCTCTCTCTTCTTGAACATCTTCAGCATTCGGTCGGTAATCAAATACCCGCTCACCAAATTGATGGTCGAGGCGAGCACGGCCACGAATCCCAACACCTTCGACAGACGCGGGGCGTCCTGCTCGCCAGTGATCAGGATTGCCCCGACAACCGCGATCGCCGAGATGGCATTCGTCAACGACATCAATGGCGTGTGCAGCAGTGGCGAAACACCACGAATCAGCTGGAATCCGAGGAACGCGGCCAGCATGAAAATCCAAAGTCCCGTCTCGTAATCCTTCATGACTTCACCGCCTCAGGATTTCCCAACAGACCCAAAACTCTCTTGTTCACCACCTCGCCGTCATGGGTCACCAGAGTTTCCTGAATGATCTGATCCTCTCGATTCAGAACCAACTCACCCTTGGGCGCGAGCAGCTTCAGAAATGCCGAAATATTGCCCGAGTACAACTGGCTCGCATCGCGCGGCAGAGACGACGGCAGGTTGACGGGCCCCATAATCATGATTCCGTTATGCAGATAGATTTCGTCCGGCCGTGTTAACTCGCAGTTGCCTCCGCGCTCCGCAGCAATGTCTACGATCAGCGAGCCGGATGCCATGGCGCTCGCCATCTCAGCGGTGATCAGCACCGGAGCCCTCTGGCCTGGTACTGCAGCCGTGGTGATGACGACGTCTTGCTCGCGAAGCACGTCCGTCAGCAGTGCGCGCTGTTTCCGGTAGAACTCCTCGTCCATCGCCTTCGCATATCCGCCCTTGTCTTCTGACCCGCCTGTCTGCAGGTCGAGCGTTACGAACTTCGCTCCAACGCTCTCCACCTGCTCTTTCACAGCGGGCCTCACATCGTAAGCACACACAACAGCGCCCAACCGCTTAGCTGTTGCGATCGCCTGCAGGCCGGCCACGCCTGCTCCAAGCACAAAGACTTTGGCGGGAGCGATTGTTCCCGCGGCCGTCATCATCATGGGAAACATCTTCGGAATCGTAGCTGCCGCCAGGAGAACAGCTCGATAACCGGATATGGTGGCCATGCTCGAGAGCGCGTCCATGCTTTGCGCTCGTGTGACGCGCGGCATCAGCTCCAT
>DASQVJ010000128.1:0-9090 GCA_035640835.1 Bryobacteraceae bacterium | reverse complement strand
AAGCCTACGCACTTTTCACCTCGGACTGCACGATTTTTAACCATCCGGCGAACCAGTCGCGAAAGCCATCGATGTCGGCGGCGCGCTGGCCGGTGTAAGGAATTGCTCCGGGGCCGATCTTCAAACCTCGGGCTCGCAGAGCCTCGCGAATGCCGACAGGGACGGGAAAAGGGGAGATCGCCGTAAGAAACTCATCGAGCCTTTGGTTTAGTGCGGTCGCCCGCTGGGCGTTGTTCGAAGCGATCGCACGCTCGAGGGCCAACATGAGTTCCGGAACGGCGCAGGAGACGCCGCTCACAGCGCCAACCGCACCCGCGGTTCTGGCTCGCAGAAATAGCTCATCATTGCCGACGAGGAATGCATATTTGCTGCCAAAGTCGGATGATTGGAACCGCTCGAAGTATGTCCAATCGCCGCTCGAGTCTTTGATGCCGGCAAAACACCCGGTACGGAGGAGTTCGGCGGCTAAATCGAGCGACAGGGGTGATGTGAACGCCGGGATGTTATAGAGGAGGGCTGGAGTACGGGGCTTTTCACTGGCAAACTGTTCAAACCAGGATCGAACATCTGCCTCGCCATAACGGAAAAAGATCGGAGGCATGATCAGAACGCCTAATGCGTTTGCTCGAGACGCTGCGTCGGCGAGCTCAAGGCTCCCTTCGAGTGTGGAGTGGGTGACATTGACGATCACGGGAAGCCGGCTTCGTTTGACAGTGAGTCCGAGAAACTTGATGCGTTGCTCGAGATCGAAGTGCGGGAATTCACCGGTCGATCCCATCAGGACAATGCCCTGAAATGGGAACTCACCCAGAAAGTCGATTAAGTCCCAATAGGAGGCGAGATCAATTTGCGCGGAGTCCGGCCGGCGCGGCGTAACCGATGCTGCGAAGAGCCCGCGGAAAGATTCCATGCTTACCCGGATTACAGCACATCTCGCGCCTCCTCTTCTCTTGGTACTGCTGTCGAGGTCGCGCGATCCGGATTGTCGCGCGCGACCCAAGTTGTCGCAACGTACTCAGAGAACTTCATCGGCAGACGCTGCTTTTGCTTTGCCATGCGCTTCAACGCGACACGCTCGTAACGTTCGAGCAATCGCGATTTCAGAGACGGCGGCAGGGTGATCTGCTGAGCGTCGAGAAGCAGCTCGATTTCCCAAGGCTGGAAGGTGTTCCGTTGCAGCCGGCCTGTTCGCATCTCCCGAATTAACGAGCGGAAGGATTCGATAACTCTCTCGGCCGAGTTGTTGTCCTCAGGTTCCATCGTGAACCTTATCGACTTCGAAACGGCTCGTGTGAGTTTTAGTTCATGGTGGCTAGCCAGCGGTTTAGCTTTTCCAATTGCTGCTCGACTTCGGTGCGATCGGTGGCTTCCGGTGCGAGCTTCAGGTATATCTCGAAGTCATCTCGACAGGCCTTGTACTGCTTCAGGTGGGCGTGGCAGATCGCGCGCTGCTTATACTCGCTTGCGGCGTGAGGATCGGCCGAAATCAGCAGGTCTAAGACCGCCAGCATTTTGCCGTGGTTTTTCTCGCGATAGTAGATGGCACGCAGGTTGTTCAGCATGCGCTGCATGATGTGCCTGTGGCCCACCGGGTCCAGCAGGGCCGGGTTGTTCGAAAGGTCCTGGCCAGTGATGCTTTCGGAAAGCTCGAAGCACTCGTCTTCTCCTAGAAGGCGGCCGGCGTTGAACGGATCGATAAAAGTGCTGAACTCCCCATCGTCATAGAGCACGATGAAATGTCCTGGGAGTCCGATGCCGTACACAGGGCGATCGAGCCTGCGAGCGATCTCCATGTATAGGAGAGAGAGCGTGATCGGGATGCCAGTACGACTGGTGAGGACGTCGTTGAGGCAGCTGTTTGCGGGGTTGTAGTAGTCGTCCTGGTTACCTTGAAAGCCCAGTTCATCGAAAAGATACTCGTTGAGCAGAGTCACGAACTCCTGGCCGTCGGAGGAATCGCGGACTCGCTCCCGGAACTCTTTGGCATGGGAGTCCAATAATCCGATGAAGGGCTCAATCATTAAACCCGGATGTTCGATGGTTGCTAGCTGAAGCGCGGCGACATCGAGCGAAACGTGGTTGTTCCGCCCAGCCAGCAGATCCAACAACTCCTGCATCGTGCCGTAGCATAACACCAATAGAGCTTTCTGTGAACTCGACCAAGACCTTTGTTTGTGCACTTTCGGGCCTGTTGGGAGGGGTCTTGAGCCTCTTAGTATTGGCTGCTCAGGACCCTCAGACCTCGAGTATCGAGCTCCGAATGGTCGTAAAACAAACAGGAGCGGGAACGTTGCGGGGCGGTGCGGCCCTGGGCGGCGGGGTGTACGCGACTTGGGGCGACTCGATCACATTCTGGACCGGACCGGAGCTTCAGAAGCTGCGCGGGACGAGCGGCTCCTTTGCTGAGGGCGGTTGTGCAGCGGACCTGCAGGGCGACGCCCGTAAGGAGCTGTTTGTGCAGAGCGGGCCGGGTCTCGGCGAGTTGCTGTGGTTCGAGACCAGCCAGGGCAAGTTGCTCGGCCGGATTGACGATGAGATCGATATGTCGGACTGCGTGGAAGCGACTCTGTTCGGACGCAAGGGTCTGCTGATGCTGCAGCGAGGCATGCAAGTGCGCTTCTACGAGCGTCAGGGAGGTGCCTGGAAGATGCGCGAGATTTACTCGATCTACACGCCTTCACGTCAAACCGGTCTGGCGCTGGCCGATGTGGATGGGGACGGGCGGATTGATATTCTCGCCGGGAACTATTGGGTCCAGAGCCCAGAGCGCTTCGAGCTGCCGTGGCATGTCTTCGCAATCGATACAAGCTTCGAATTGCCGCTATCGGCATCGATGAACTTGTTGTGGCTCCCTCCGGATGGCCGCGTGGCGGTGCAAAGGGAGATGCCCGAGGCTCGCGCTAATGTATTTCGGCGTCCGGCGAATCCTAAGGACCTTTGGCCTGGCACACGGCTGCCGTTACCGGCTGTCGTTCGGAAACTAAAGGGGCTGCTGGCGACGGATCTGGATGGCGACGGCAGGCCGGAGATCGTGACCGGCGAAGATGCCCGGGCGGATTCACGGATCTTTGTACTCTCAGGGTCCGGCGGTCAGTGGACGCTGAGGACCCAACAAATAGCGCCACCGGTCATCGCGTTGCTTCCGGGGTCGAAGGGCGATGTCGTCCTCTTGACTCACGACGGAATTCAACGATGGTCCGCGAAGCCTGAAGCCGGACGCTAGTTCATCGAACGTTGGTTGGCGGAAATGTTCGCGCCTCACGCTTTCAAGATGAGCGCCCACCTGCGGCCGAGAAGGTGCAGCGGTGGTGTCTCGATTCGGCTAGATGCTGGTCGGTCGCATCTTGTGGCCGTTCATCTTCACATAACGATGATGGCCTTTCGCAAGACGGTAGCGGAAACCGGACCTGCCTAGGTGTGATCGGGCCGGCGCCGGCCGAGAAGCTCTCCGCCTCATTCCCGGATTTATTAGCGTGGAATAATCCGGCTGGGGCGGAGAGTTACCGAGACCTAATGTATGGAAGAATTCTGGCAAGAAGAATTCTGACGAAAAGATGAATAGCGAATTCTTAGCCTCAGAAGGGTCATCTAGCTAACGTCCAGCGGCTATTTCTGACGTAAGTAGGCATCGTCACCGCTGCGCCAGTCTTCGCGGACAGGCGAGAAGATGTCGACGGCAATGCTGTCGTCCAGCGCTTCCACCTTGTGATACGCGTAACTGGGAATCTGCAGAACCTCTCCTGCAGCGACATCGAGCTGCTGGTCATCGAAGAAGAACCGAAGCTTGCCTTTGCGCACCATCGTAAGTTGTTCATGCACATGGTTGTGACGAGGCACGACTGCTCCTTGGGCCAGGTGGAGCTCGGCGACGGTCATGGTATCGGCGTGGATGCACTTGCGCTGGGCCGTTGGATTCAGCGGCTCCAACGGCATGTCGTCCCATTGGTAGAGATTCATGCGACACAGCGTAACACCAGATTCACATGCAGGACAGTATTACGGAACAAGCGGGCAGTGGTTCCATGAGAATTTTTTATCTACGTTTGCACTGCCTTCTTGCGAACGTCCGACGAACTCTAACGTCATAAATTACAGAATTCACCACTTTGCGGCACGGAAGATGACCGGGAAGGGTCAGCGAATTCGCTAAACAATAGTGAGGGAGTATGCGTACCAGGTCAATTACATACGGTCGGGATCCGATCGAAAAATCAAACGAATACTACTACCTGGGCCTGTGTGCATTCGAGGATGGGGATTTCAGCGGTGCTCGGCGACACTTGCTCGAGGCTCTCGAGATTCTGCGAGACGCGGGCGCGGTGAATACCCCGGAGTATCGGGAAGCGGCTTCTAAGTATGAGGAAGCCGGCACATGCAGGCTAGCGGTAGCGTAGTTTCGCACACTTAGGTTGAACAGGCGACCGTTACCAGGCCATCCTGTTCGACATGGCTCATTGCACTCGCAGAGCTTTTTTCGCCGCGACGATGGGTGCGGCGGTCACTCCCGCAAATCCAGTTAGAACGTCCGTACCGACAGCAACGGGATCCGTTGCACCGTCGTTGCTGGGCACCACGCTCATTCACGAGCACGTGCTTGTGGATTTCGTCGGGGCTGACCGCGTCTCTCCTAGCCGCTACAATCGCGACGAAGTTTTCCGGGTGGCGCTGCCGAAGCTGCAGGAGGTGCGGCGGCGCGGGTGTCGCACGCTGGTCGAGTGCACGCCGGCATATCTGGGGCGGGATCCGGAGTTACTTCGTCGGCTATCCAAAGCAAGTGGCGTACTCGTACTGACAAACACGGGGTACTACGGCGCGGCTCGAGATAAGCATCTGCCCAAGCACGCGTTCGAGGAGACGCCGGAGCAACTGGCTCAGCGCTGGGTTCGTGAAGCCCAGGACGGAATTGATGGCACGGGAATTCGCCCGGCGTTCCAGAAGCTCGGAGTGGATGCCGGGCCGCTTTCGGCAGTTGATCGCAAGCTGATCGAGGCCGGGTGCCTAACGTGGCAACAGACAGGCTTGCGGATGCATGTTCACACGGGGAACGGTGAGGCTGCCCTGGGGATCCTCGAGGTGCTCAAGCAACGCGGGGTCCCGGCGAGGGCTTACGTCTGGGTCCATGCGCAGAATGAGCGCGATCGCGAGATTCACCGGCGACTCGGCGCGGCGGGTGCGTTCCTCGAGTTCGACGGGATTAACGAGCGCTCGCTCGATCGTCACCTCGCGGCCGTACTGGATTTGTGGAAGGCCGGGTTCGCGAACCAGCTCCTGATCTCGCAGGACTCGGGCTGGTATCACGTGGGTGAACCGGGCGGCGGGAACTATCGCGGCTACACGTTTCTCTTTGACGCCTTTCTGCCGGCGCTTCGCCGAGCTCGAATGACCGAGGCTGACCTTAGGCGATTGCTCGTGCTGAACCCGCGCACGGTGTTTGCTGGCTAAAGGGGGTCACGGCAACAGAAGCCTTTTTCGCGACCTCATATAGTGAAGCCATGGTTCCTCGCATATCCGCTTTCCCCAAGTGTTACCTCGAACCAATCTCGAATCGCGAGATGTCCCTGTTCACGTGGATCGATATGGCTCGGTCGCTCGATGCCGATGGGCTCGAGATGTACGACCGGTTCTTCGAATCGTTTGAGCCGGGCTATTTGGACGAGGTGGCAGAGGCCATTGGAGGCGCGGGGTTTGCGATGCCGATGTTGTGTTGCAGTCCTGATTTCGTGTCGCCGGATGCGGATGAACGCAAGCGCGAGATGGATAAGCAGATCGAGCGCATGCAGGTTGCGCAGAGGATCGGCGGGCCGGGTGTCGTGTGCCGGGTGCTGAGCGGGCAAAGGCGTCCGGACGTTTCGCGGGAACAAGGTGTCGCGTGGGTTGTGGATTGCATCCAGCAACTGGTGCCGGTGGCTCGGGAGATGGAAGTGGTGCTCGGGATGGAGAACCACTACAAGGACGGCTTCTGGCGCTATCCGGAATTCGCGCAGAAGATGGATGTGTTTCTCGAGATTGTGGACGCGGTAGGGAATCCGGACGTGTTCGGTGTGCAGTATGATCCGTCGAATGCGATCGTAGCCGGTGACGATCCGTTGGAGTTGCTGCGGCGTGTCAAGGATCGTGTGGTGAGCATGCATGCAAGCGACCGCTATCTCGAGCCAGGCACGAGTCTCGAGGATCTGCGTCAGAGCGATGGGACGCTCGGGTACTCGGCGAGCTTGAAGCATGGCGTCACGGGCAAGGGGTTGAATGACTACGATGCGATCTTTTCGCTGCTGAAGAGCGCGCGTTATGGCGGCTGGATCAGCATTGAAGATGGCATGAACGGCATGGAAGAGATGGCGGAATCGCTTTTGTTCCTGAGGAGGATGGTGGAGAAGCACTACGGGTCGGCGGCATGAGAATCGGGATTATCGGGTGTGGGAAGGTCGCGCCTCTACACGCTCAGGCGCTGCGGGGAATACCGGAGACGCGGTTGACGTCTGCGTTCGACGCGGATCCTTCGAGAGCTTTGTCGTTCGCAGCGAAGTATGGCGCGACGGCGTTCAATCAGCTTCGGCCGATGTTGGCTACGGTGGATGTAGCGATTGTGTGCACACCGCATCCGCTGCATCTGGAGGCTGTGCTTGCCGCGGCCGACGCGGGTGTATCAGTGCTGGTAGAGAAGCCGCTGGCGTCGACGCTGATAGATTGCGACCGAATGATCGAAGCAGCGGAGCGCGCCGGCATCACGCTTGGTGTGGTGAGCCAGAGGCGCTTCGTGGGTCCTGTGCAAAGGATGAAACGCGCCATCGAGGAAGGCAAAATCGGGGCTCCGGTGCTCGGCACGATGATGATGCTGAGCTGGCGCGATGAAGCCTACTATCGCTCAGATCCGTGGCGGGGGACTTGGAAGGGCGAAGGCGGCGGCGTGCTCATCAACCAATCGCCACATCAGCTCGACATTCTGTTGTGGCTGATGGGACCGCTTGCGGAAGTGTCCGCCGTGTGGGGCAACGTGAATCATCCGTACATCGAGGTGGAGGATACGGCGGTGGCGAGCCTGCGTTTTCACAGTGGCGCGCTTGGGTCGATCACGACGAGCGTCAGCCAGAAACCGGGCATTTACACCAAGGTGCATGTGCACGGCTCGAACGGCTACTCGGTCGGGGTGCAGACCGACACGGGCGCAACGTTTGTGGCAGGTATGTCGGGCATTGCGGAACCTCCGTTCAACGATGTTTGGACGGTTCCGGGTGAGGAGGCGTGTCTCGAGCAGTGGAAGGCAGAGGACCGCGAAAGGCTGGGAGGACTCGATATGACGGTTCACTATCACAGGCTGCAGCTCGAGAATTTTCTGCAGGCCCTACACGAGCGTCGCGAACCTTTGGTGACAGCTCGCGACGGGCGTGCGGTGGTGGCGCTGGTGGATGCGATTTATCGTTCGTGGAACGAACGGCGCTATATCAGCTTGCCGATTTCAGCGGTTTGATGCGAATGTTCTTGTAGTAAACGGTGCTGTTGGGATCGTGCGCTTGCAGCGCGATGGTACCGGATGAGAGTCGAACGCCGGGCTTGTCCTTGAGACCTTGCCAGTCGGAGGGCTGCTCCCATTCGACGATGGTCTTGCCGTTGATCTTGGTGGTTACCTTGTGGCCCTGAACGATGATGGTCTGCTCATACCACTCGCCGTCTTTGGCCGGGGGCTCCATGTTGTCTTTCACCGAGTAGATACCACCGCCCTTTTTCGGGTCCTTGGCGTAAGTGTTGTTGACTTGGATCTCGAAGCCCTTGTCGGGCCAGCCGGTTGGTTGATACTGCGTGTGGATGAAGATGCCACCGTTCGAGTTGGGCTCTGCCTTCACCTGCATGCGGAGCTCGAAGTCCTTGAAGTCGTGGTTCCCGACGGGGCCGTCGTAGAACAGATGTGCGCGCGAGCCGTGCGCGACGATGGCGCCGTCGACAACCTTGAACGCGTCCTGGTGCTCTTCGGTCAACTTCCAGCCGTCGAAGTTCTTGCCGTTGAAGAGCTGCTTGAAGCCGGGCTGGGCGTACGCTGTGCAAAACAGCGACGTACTGAGGAGAAAAGTTAGGATACGGAACATCGCTCTTATAGTATCTTCAACAGACGCAACGTGCTACGCTACGGGCGTGCAACCGGGCACCGCGACCGTTAAGAGTCCGCCGTCACCAGTTGTCAGCACTGGCCGGCTTGTCTCGATTGATGTGCTTCGGGGACTGGTGATGTTCCTGATGCTGGCGGAGGCGTTAGAGCTACCGTTCATCGCGAAGCAGTTTCCTGCGAATCCGGTGTGGTCTTTCATCGGGTTTCACACAAGCCATGTGACCTGGGAAGGCTGTTCGCTGCACGACCTGATCCAGCCGGGCTTTTCATTCCTTGTTGGTGCGGCGCTGGCATTTTCGATTGCGAAACGGACGAGCCAGGGACAGAGCTTTCAACGCATGTTGGGGCACGCGGTGTGGCGAGCGGCGGCGCTGGTGGTGCTCGGCGTGGCTTTGCGGTTTTACAACCGGCACTACGTGACGCTCGAGGATACGCTGGCGCAGATTGGTTTGGGATACGTGCCGCTGTTCCTCCTTGGCTGGGCATCTGCGCGCGCGCGCTGGGTTGCGCTGGTTGCGATCCTGGTCGGCTATTGGGCGGCGTTTGCGCTGTATCCGCTGCCGGGGCCGGGGTTCGATTATGCGGCTGTCGGCGTGCCGGCGGATTGGGGGCACTTCTACCAGGGCTTCCTGGCGCATTGGAACAAGAACTCGAACTTCGCGTGGGCGTTCGATACCTGGTTTCTGAATCTGTTTCCACGTCCCACGCCCTTTCTCTATAACGATGGCGGGTACTCGACGTTGAGCTTTATTCCGACGCTCGGGACGATGTTGATGGGGTTGCTGGCGGGGGACTTTCTGAGGTCGTCGGCGGGGTCGAAGGAGCGCCAGATAGGCGTGCTGTTGGTGGCGGGTGCGGTGAGTATCGGGCTTGCGCTGTTGCTCGACAGGCTCGGGATCTGTCCGATTGTGAAGCGGATTTGGACCCCAGCCTTTACGTTGTTCAGCGGCGGGTGGATTCTGTGGATGCTCGCGGGGCTGCACTACATCACG
>DASQVJ010000127.1:0-8026 GCA_035640835.1 Bryobacteraceae bacterium | reverse complement strand
GATTCGAGAAGTACGCAATGCGCGGACAGTTGATCCCGCCCGAGCATTGATACGCCATCACCGTCCGAAAATACGGCTGCTGAACCTTGTGCTGATATCCGAACGCGTACGGAAAAGCTCCCGGAGAGTTCGCATTGGCTTCATCATGCGCCGCCCCCATCACGTGCCCTAACTCGTGGCCGTACGTCAGATTGTCCACGGCACAATCTCTCCGCACAATGTTGAAAGCCTGCCCCGAAAAGTCTCTCGACATGTCCCGGAACAGCCACGACACACCGCACACATCGCTACGCGACACCATCAGCGTCACAATGTCTGCACGATACGTGTCGCGCAGCGACTGCGCCAGATCCAGGAATCCGTCGCCGCTGTTCGTCAGCCTCGACAGGTCCGTCGTACCCGATCCCGTCTCGTTATAGGCGACCTCCGCCGAGTGCACCAGCCGCAATCGCTGGATCACCCCGCTGCTCGCATACGCTTGATTCGTCGTTGCGATGGCTGTGGCGATCAGGTTGTTCATCGCCGGAACACCGCCCTGCGCACTCCGCGCATCCGGGGTGTAAAGCACCATCACGTCAATCGTCGATCCGTCATCATCCGCCAGCCTCTCCGAATCCAACAAAGCCCCCACCGTAGGCTCGAGCGGCTCCGCGTCTTGCGGCAGCGATTCCACGTCGACCTGCTCCCACCAATGCAGCCCGCTATCCGCATAGTGCAGCGAGTACACCTTGCCATCCTCAGTCCGAAGGCTCCCATGGTGTTCGCCATCGGTCACCGCCATCGCGAACATGCTCCTCGGTTGACCCTCGACCTTCCCCGTCCACACCAGCGTCTCGGTCGACACTGCCGCATATTCCACGTTGTCGAACCGCACCACGTAATGCTCGCCCTCGAGCCCCGGGAACTCCACCCTCTTCTGATTGCTCAATATCTGCCCGAATCGCGTGGCTGCCTCTCGACCGAACAACTCCGCCCGTACCTCGACGGGCGCAATTCGCATGGAAGTGCGTGAGCCTTCAAACAGCGGAGCCAAGGACCATGGCACTTCGCGAAACGCCACAGGAGCAGCATCCTGCGCGCGCACCGAGACAACACTGCAGATCACCAGCAGAAGCAGTCCGAGCCGTTTCATGATGGGTTAGGGTGCAAAAAATCCGTTGATGTCGATCACCACCTCAGTGGTGTTTGTCGTATAGATGTTGATCGCCCCGCTCGTACCCGCAGGCACGATGGCAGCATTCGCCACGATGGTGCCCGACTGCGCATTCAATGTCGAGACCAGCGGCTGCGCGATCCCCGTCGGCCAGGCAGTCAGATATGAGAGCGGCTCTCGCGGAACCACCGTAAAGTTCAGCGAGTATGCTTGTGCAGCTGGCGAGATTCCGCAAGGGCTCGCGGGAACCGGAATCGTGCGTGTCGCGCCTCTGCCCATGGTCGGAGGACCGAACGCCCCGATCGTGCCGCCGTTCGGCCGCGTGTCCACCAGCCGGCACGGAGCAATCGCGTAGAAGGACAGCGGTGCCGCACCACCCGCATCGAAGTACCCGTTGATGTCGATCACAACGTGCGTAGCATCCGTCACGAATACGCTGATCGCACCGCCCGTACCCGCTGGTACCACTGCTGCGTTCGCCAACACCGCGCCATCCCAACTATTCAGCGTCGATACAAAAGGCTGCGCTTGACCTGTCGGCCACACCGTCAGGTAACCAAGAACCTTTGCCGGCACGACGGTCACATTCAACGAGTACGCGCGGGCTGTCGCGGGAATCCCGCAGTTGCTCGTGGGTACTGGAATCGACCGCGTCTGACCAGCCCCGATCTCGGGCCCTCCGAAAGGTCCATTGGGATTGCGCGTGTCAAGCAACCGGCACGGTTGAACGGCTCGAAACTGCAGAAAACCTCCGCTCTGCTGCGCAACCGCCGCATCCGCTGCAACCCAGACACGAGGTGCATCCCACGACTGAATCTCTTTGGCCTTCTGGTCATTCTGCCCAAACACTGTAAGGCAGACGACGAGGCACACGACGGCTGTCCTCAACATCGGCATCTCCTACAAAGCGTGCAATGCAGAGTAGCTAGTTCCGCATACGAAAGGCAAGTGACAATTTAGTAAAACAATGCAGGATGTTGATGGACAAACAAAAAAACCCGGAGAGCATGCGTTGCTCTCCGGGCTGAGTCGGAAGCAGCTCTCTTAGAAGCTGAGCTTCAAGGCAAACTGAATCTGGCGCGGTGCGTACGTGCTGGTGAACTGTCCGAAGTTCGTGGCGTTCAGGTTGGTCACCGGGGGTCGGAAGTTCGTACGGTTGAAGATGTTGAAAAACTCCGAGCGGAACTGCATATTGATTCGCTCCGTAAACGCAAAGTTCTTCTGCACATTCAAATCGGTTTGCCAGAACATCGGTCCGTAGATTGCGTTGCGTCCGAGATTACCGAACGGACGGCTCGGATCCGCAGCGGTGGCGGGCATCACGAACGCATTGCGGTCGAGGAAGCGAATCGTGTTTGCGCGCACGTCGGTCGACAGCACCGCCTGACCCACCAGGTCCGGTCGATAGCTGATCGCACCACGCCAGTCAGGTGAAATGTCCGACACCTGAGCACTTGCCGGAGGCGTGTACAGGATGTTCAGCGGCTCGCCCGAGGTCAGAGTGTTGATGCCGCTCAGCGTCCATCCGCCGATCGCGTAATCAAGCACCGCGGGCATGCTCGACATGTAGCGGCGTCCCTTGCCCACCGGGAGATCCCACACAGCCGAGGCCGTATAGTTGTAGCGCTGATCGTAGCCCGAAGAACCTTTCTCAGCAGCCAGGTTGTAGTAGCTCTGTGGGCTCGAACGATTGCCTGCGCCCTGATCTTCCAAGGCCTGACCCGTGTTGTCCATAGCCTTCGCCCAGGTAAACGAGTTCAGGAAAGAAAGCCCCGCCCCATAACGGCGCTCGAACTTCAACTGCAGCGCGTGATAGTTCGACCAGGCGCACGGACAGGTGATCGTGATGGCTGCAAACTGCGGAATCGGACGGCGAGCCTGCAACGCGACGTTCTCGCCGAGCCTTTGCGGCCGGGCCTCGTTGTAATCCGCAAACAGGATCAGCTTGTTGCCGCGATTGCCGACATACGCGATATCGAACACCGTGTTGCGAAACAGCTCGCGCTGAATCGAGAAGAACCAGTTCTGCACATAGCCCGTGCGCGTATCACGCGGAATGTACGAAATGTTCGAAGCAAGCGGGTTGAATTGCGAAGGATCCGTGAGACCCGCCGGATAGCCCTGGTCAACCGTGCGGAAGTTCGGGTTCACCTGGCCATTCAAAAGCGGCGTCTGGTTCACGATCGCGTTCACAACCTGCGGCCCATTGATGCCGAGAATGTTGCCGCCGCCCGCTCGGTTGAAGTGCACGTAGCTGATGCCGTAGCCCGAGCGAATCGCAGTCTTCGGATCGAGTGCATAAGCAAGTCCGATGCGCGGAGCCCAGTTGTTCCGGTCCGGATTCACTTGCGAACGGTCGGAGATGCTTCCATCCTTGGCCGGAATGAGCGCATTCTTCACCGGATCATAGTTGGACAGCCGGTTGTTCGCTTCCCACTGCGGCGTGAAGTACTCATAGCGCACGCCGAGGTTCAACGTGAGCTTCTGAGTCATTCGATAGTCGTCCTGGATGTAGAACATGTTCCCGACCTGCCGGTACTCGGCGATGTAGAAGTTCGTCAGCGCATACCGGCTGCGCAACCCGAAGATGAAATCGGCAAGAGCGTTGCCGCTGAAGTTGCCCTGATAAATATCCTGTCCGTATAGCGGATTCACGTCCTGAATCTGTGTGTGCACACGCTGCCACTCATAACCCGCCTTCAACGAGTGCTTGCCCAGAATGTACGAGTAGTTCACACGTGGGTTCCAGAGGAACGGATTCTGCCACTGCGGATTCGTAGGCTGACGTCCAAAGCGGCTGAACCCGAGCACTTCCTGCGCCGTGATGCCGCCCGTCAGTCGCGGATCTGTCGACAGACCAGGGATACCGAATAGATCCTGCATGCTCGGCCCACCAACGAATGGCGGCTCTTTGCCCGCACGCATCCTGCTGAAGCCCATGCGGAACTCGAGCAGCGAATTCGCACTCGGCGCCCAAGTCGTACCGAACGCGAGCTGCTGGCTCAAAATTCGGATGAAGCCGTTGCCGTCGCCGCCCGCGATCGTCGGGATCTCAGGCGACTGCAGGATGTTCGTCTTGCGATGGCTCAAGCGGATAAACGCCGTCAGGGTGTTCGTGACCTGCCCGTCAAGCTTTACATCCATCTTGTCTGTGTTGTTCCGATCCTGGCGAAGGTTGATGAACTGATTGGTGCCGGCGACATTCGGCAGCGGCAGTGTGTCGAGCACGAATGCCGAGAGCCTGCTGTAGTCGCTGCGCGGAATCGGTGTGTTCGCCGCATACGTGCGACCCGTCAGCGGGTTCGTGACAGCCGTCGGGAAGATACCCTGACGCTGTGCAGCGGTCGGTAGCAGTGAGGTCACCAGGAAGCCGCTACGCTCACGCAGACCTTCGTAGTCGGTGAAGAAGAACGCGCGATTCTGCACGATCGGACCACCGAACGTGAATCCAAACTGATTGCGCTTCAGCGTCGGCTTTTGTCCACCCGGGGGAGGGAAGAATCCGACGGCATTCAACTTGTCATTGCGCAGGAACTCCCACAAGGTGCCGTGGAATTGGTTGGTGCCGCTCTTGGAAGCCGCGTTAATTACCGCGCCCGAGGTGCGCCCATACTCGGCGCTCATGTTGTTCGTCACGATTCGAAACTCTTGAATCGCATCGGGCGGCAGATTCACAACTTGATTCGTGAAGCCCTGGTTCGACGTGCCGTAAGCATTGTTGTCGATGCCGTCGAGCAGAAAGTTATTAAACGTGCTGCGCTGCCCGTTCACATTGAACGAGCCTTCGCGTGGAGGGTTCGCGACCAAGTAGCTCGAGCGCCGCACACCGGTCGACAGCAGCGCGAGATCGGAATAGTTGCGTCCGTTCAAAGGCAACTCGACGATCTTCTTGGCTTCGATCACCTGGCCCCTTTGGCTCGTTTCCGATTCGACGATCGGCACCGAAGCGACCACTTCCACTGTCTCGGCCACGTTGGCCAACGCGAGCGTCAGATCCACGCGCTGCCGGTTGCCAACGCTCACTTGAAACTCCTCGGCTGATGCGGCCGCGAAGCCCTGTCGCTCGGCGCTTAGCTTATAGCGGCCGGGCTTAACGTTAAAAAACTCAAAATTTCCGCCTTCGTCAGTTTCCTTCTCGGCGCTGATGCCCGTTTCAATGTTGGTCAGCGTCACCCTTGCGCCGCCAACCGTCGCTTCCGACCGGTCCTTCACGGTGCCAAGAACGACTCCTGTCTCAAACTGCGCCAGGAGTGTCTGGACTGCGAATAGCAGACACACTGCAAGCCAGCTTAGTTTCCTCATAGATGGACCACAGAGTAGCAGCCGATGATTACAGTACGGTTGCAGACGAGTTTCGAACGGGCAAGAGTTAACGGAGATGTCTTGCCCGGTCTAGAAGTCTTATCCGTGTCCACCCCTGTTCATGCGTGGCTAATTAGCCTTCTTTCACTAGCCTGTTAGAGCCTGCTAAAATCCGGTCCCAATGGACTTATGGCAGGTTCTTAACCACGTGATTCCGCGACTCTTCTTGCTGCGTGTACCCATCATTTTCGGCATCATCACCCTAGGGCTTCCGTTCTTTGCGCGCCGCGCAGCACGACCGCTCCTTTGGAACCTGTTCGATGTCCCTCCCGGCTGGCCCGTCTACATCGTCACGCTGACTACGCAGGCTCTGTGCTGCAGCGTACTGATGACAGGCTTTGTGGCGCTGCGCCACGCCGATCGTTTCGACCTGCCCGCGCTCTGGCCCGAAGCGCTCGGACCGGGCTGGCTCGCTGCCGCTGTCGCCACCGTAGGTGTCGTCCCTAACCTCTGGGCCATTCTTGCTGATATTCGAAGACATCGAGGCGCCTACTATCTCTGGATTGCCTTTGCGCTGATCACCGGCTTCGGTCTCCTGTACATCGCTTCCTGGTTAACGGAGCGCAATCTGATCCACATCACAATCCAGCCTTCGGTCTTTTGGAAGGGGTACTTCAATGAGAAGAGCGAGCTTGGCGCGCACGTGCTCGCGATCATCGGCTTTGGCATCGCCTTCCTCCTCTACGCGTTCCTCTGGACGCAGAAGCGCTCTGCTCCAACGCTCGCGTATCTCAACATCTGGCTCAGCCTGCTTTGCTTCGGACTCGCGGGCCTGACATTCTTTTTCGACGCCTATCGAGTGCCGCTGATGTTGGCCATCGCGCTCGTGCTGACTATCACGGCTCAGATGCGGGGCTCTGATCACTACTTCCGCCTCGACAAATGCGAGAGCAGTCCCGCTCCGCTGCCCGCTCAAATTGCGAAGAACAAGGGTCCCCGCTTCATTGTGGTCGCGGCCAACGGTGGCGGCATTCAGTCGGCAACCTGGACAGCGCGCGTGCTTTATGGCCTCGAGGCCGAAGCTCGCGAGCAAGGTCTCGAACTTGGATCTCACATCGCACTCATGAGTGGTGTTTCCGGCGGCAGCGTCGGACTCCTCAACGCGCTCGCTGCTTATAACGATGCCGGCGAGTTCGACTTGGCGCGGCTCGAAGGAGCACTGATCACATCCGGATCTTCGAGCCTTGTCGATGTCACGCGCGGCCTGATTTATCCCGACTTCCTGGCGACTGTGTTACCGACCCTGTCGTACCGCCTTTATGATCGCGGCAACTTTCTCGAGAAAGCCTGGGTCGACAGCGCTGAACGTGAGATCGGACCGAACATCCATCACCGCAAGCCGATGAGCTCCCATTACGAGCTGGTCGCAAAGGGAGTGCGGCCGGGTGCCATCTTCAACGCGACCGTGGTGGAAACCGGCGAGCGCATTCTCTTGGGAACGGCCAGCGTGCCCGACTCACCCGAGACTGGCCGGCGTTTTCTTCGCGATATCATTCCGCCCCAGCGGGACATTGAGTTCGTAACCGCAGCTCGACTCTCCGCGACTTTTCCGTTCGTCACTCCGGCCGCTCGCCCCGACACGCCTGATGAACCCGGATTCCACATCGTGGATGGCGGGTACTACGACAACTACGGCGTGACGACCGCTGTCGAGTGGCTCGAAGAGGCTCTTCAAAGCAGCGAGGGTGTCACGGATGTATTATTCCTGCGCCTTCACGGCGCGTCGACGAAAGCCAACGCTGACGCTCCCAAATCCCGAGGCTGGTTCTTCCAGTTCTTGGCACCCCTGAAGACGATGTTGTCGGTACGAACTTCCGGCCAAAAGGCCCACGGCCTCCTCCAGTTCGAGCTACTCTGCAAGCGCTGGAAAGCGAGAGGCGTAAACATCGAGTCGGTGGTGTTCGAGTTCGACCGCGACCGCACCGCCGGCGACCCACCTCTTTCGTGGCATCTGAGTCCAAAAGACCGCGTCGAAATCGAACACGACTGGCACCGCCAATCCCCTCAAACCACCCGCGTCCTCGCCTGGCTAAAAGGGCTACCGGTCCAATAGGATCCGCTTCCACTGCATTTTGGGATTCTGAAAGTTAATCAGCAGCGCTACTCGAAGAGCCGAGGCCCTGAGGTAATTAAGGCATTGCGCCAGATGCTCATTTGCGAATCGATCGACACATTTCAACTCCACAACGAGCCTTTCTTCAACCACCAGGTCCGCTACGTACTCACCCACGAGAGTCCCTTTGTAGCAAACGCGAAATGGAATCTGAGATTTGGCGTCGATGCCCCGCAACGCAAGTTCACGAACCATCGCACGTTCATACACCTTCTCCAAAAACCCCGCCCCTAACTGGTTGGAAACTTCAAACGCCGCCCCAATAACCGCCTCCGTCAGCTCCGATCCGTGTGCATCCCTGTCCATCCGTGGCCACTTCTAAACAGTGCACACCCCTACGTAAACCTCTCAATCCCACTACGCGTCCGCCCCCCAGAACCTACCCCCCGCCCCCAACA
>DASQVJ010000126.1:0-2700 GCA_035640835.1 Bryobacteraceae bacterium | reverse complement strand
GAGTGCCCCTTCGCCGCGTCGATCTGATTTGACCCTGGAGTTTGAACTTCTTCGTCCCCTTCTCATCGGGGCTCCACAGTTATTCAATACCTTAACACAAATCACGATCTGTAACCACTTGTCACCCGGTTTGGGCCCAGGCAGAGAAGTACGCGTTCATACGGCCCGGTCTTAGTACCGTGCGCACGCCACGTACATTTTTTGACCTTCGCCGTCTTATTTAACGCAATTTAAACGCAATTTCTCCTATTCTGCTGAATGTCGTTGTTGGTAAGTGAAGCGGCCATGACACAAATGAAGCACACAACTTTCGGCCTGCTCGGGCTGCGGAGTATGACATGGTGGGGGGGGGGGCTACTCACACTCCTCGCTATAATTCTCCGACTGTGGGGTGTCCCCGGCGAGGCGCTGGACGGGGATGAGTTGTTTTCTCGGAGTGTTGCGATCGCCCCAATAAATGAAGCCTTCGAACTAATTCGAAAAGACCTGGTCCATCCGCCGCTCTATTATTTCCTCATTAAACCAATTGCCGGTTTCCCGGATGCCGACCCTCTCCGACTTCGCTTCCTTTCCCTTGTCGCGGGCGTGATCACGATCCTGCTCATGGCCGGCATCGGCCTCTGGTTCCCGGCATTGCGCCTGCAGTCCTTCGTCGCAGCAATCCTGCTAAGTCTGAATAGCGTCCACATTTTTTACAGTCAGCAAGCCCGATCTTATTCGCTGTACACACTCGAAGTACTCGCGCTGCTGATATGGGCGTGGTGCATCGAGCGATTCAGCAATCGACTGTGGTTTTGGTTGGTAGGCGGAGTCTTGATGGCCACCCTCGCTTACACGCACCACGTAAGCCTCATATACCTCGCATGCTTCGTCGCAGTGGAGCTGGTTTCCGACAGACCCAGGCAGACGAAAATTCGCGTGCTGTTGACTGTGGCCGTCGCGTTCGCCAGCCTGCTTCCTTGGGCCATCTACGAGTACCCGATCTTTGTGGCTAAGAAAGGTCTTGATGCAAACCTCGGCTGGCAGCAGCAGCCACCTTTAGGAGAACTCCTCGGTGTATGGTCCACGCTCACGGGCCTGCCGACCTTTCGGGGCGCAACATCGCTCGTACTTCTAATTGCCGGCAGCCTGATAGCCTACGGCTTTGTTATGACTTGGCGACGAGCACCCGACCATCGGCGGTACCTGTTGACGCTGCTCAGCATGGCTTTGGTGCCTCCCGTTATCCTGTATTTGTTGTCAGTGAGGCCTATATCCCTTCCCATTTTTGGAGCGCGGCATGTGCTGCCATCGATCCTCGCTTGGTTTCTGTTGCTCGGTTACGGCGTGAAGGCAGCGCGTGACTTTGTCCCGAACGCGAGGCTCGGCTTGCTTGTGTCCGCAGGCACACTGATCGCCTTACAAGCTGGTGTTACGTCCGGTGTCCTTGCGGCAAGCCCACAACGGGTGCCTTACCACCAGGTCGCGGCCGAACTGCCCTCCGGTGCTACCATCTACACCACGTGGCCCTACGGCATTCAGGGAACTGTGAACTACTACCTGAACCGCCGTGCCATCGTTGAGGCCATGCCCGAGAACCTGACGCGCGTTCCACGCGCAGTTTACGTCCTCTACAGGCCCACCGTTGAACGTGAGCGCGTGCGCCTTCAAAAGCTGCTGTCGCAAGGATGGAGGGAAGTCCATAACAAGGAGTTCTCCAATGGCTCGAAAACCGGACACACCGTGCGAATGGCTCGACTCGAGCCGCCTCGGACGGGTTCCTGAGCATGCGTTGGGACACCACCATCGTTGTGCCCTGTTATAACGAAGAGCTCCGGCTGCAGCTTGACCGCTTTCGTGAATATCTCAGCCGTACCAGCGGAGTCCGCTTCCTCTTTGCGAACGACGGCAGCAGAGATCGAACGGCCGAACTGCTGCACCAATTCCAGGCCGAGATCGGCGACCGCGTCGATGTCCTCGACAACAAAATCAATCAAGGCAAAGCGGCCGTCGTTCGCGAGGGCATGATCCGAGCCCTCTCCGGAAGCGAGTTCGTGGGCTTCTGGGACGCCGACCTCGCGACACCGCTCGAAGCGATTGACGACTTCCTCTGCATCCTGAAAACGCGCCCGGAGATTCAGATGGTGTTCGGGTCGAGAGTGAAGCTGCTCGGGCGAGAAGTGGAGCGCAACGCACTCCGCCATTATCTCGGCCGCGTTTTCGCGACCTTCGCTTCCATCACGCTTCAGCTGCCGGTCTATGACACCCAGTGCGGCGCCAAAATCTTCCGAGTGACACCTCAACTCGAAAGCGTTCTCGCCAAGCCCTTCCGATCGCGCTGGATCTTCGACGTCGAGATGATCGCCCGCTTCCTCCAACTCGAAAAGGTTAACGGCCCTCGACTGCGCGACGGCATGTACGAATTCCCGCTCCACCGCTGGGTCGATGTAGCCGGGTCCAAGGTCAAGCCGAAGGACTTCCTTCGCGCCACGCTCGAGTTGTTCGACATCTGGCGCACCTACCGCTAGCTTCCCCGAGATTTTTCCCGAGCGCCAAGCACTTTTAGGTTGGTGAAATACCGCGAACCCCTCGTCGGACCCGTCCTCGCGTTCGGCTCAGGGATCGCTCTGAATCGGCTCGCGGGTCTCGGTGGACTCGACGTCATGCTGGCGACAACTGCGCTAATGGCGATCGCAGTGGTTGCCGGTCGTCTCGAACTTC
>DASQVJ010000125.1:0-3311 GCA_035640835.1 Bryobacteraceae bacterium | reverse complement strand
CGTTTTACAAAAAATACGACAGAGCCCCAATCAAGCTGCAGGCACACGGAGATAAGAGCGAACCGATCAGCTTCCGGAATATTTGGATCAGAGAGCTGGACTAGTTCTAAAACCTGTTAAGCGGATTTCGAAACGGAAAGCTCATAAGAACGATCGCATAGAGGAGCGGTGGTCCCGGAAACAGATGGCGGAGCCGGTCCTTTATGGATTTCGAGATTCTGGAGCATCCGGCTGACGTTGGATTCCGCGCGTGGGGAAACTCCCTCGAAGATCTCTTCGGAAACTGCGCGCGAGCCTTAATCTCAATCATCCTTGACCCTTCGATCATTACTCCGAGGCAGCGTTGGGAACTGAAGGCGGAAGGAAGCGATCTTGAATCCCTCCTTGTCAATTGGCTCAATGAGGTCCTTTATTACGTGGACACGCGGCGTCTTGTTTTCGACCTTTTCTCCATCACGATCACGGACGCGTGCAAGCTTTCGTGTGAGGCTACCGGCGAGGAGCGTACGCCGGTAAAACACCAGGTCAGAGTCTCAGTTAAGGCCGTCACCTATCACCAACTCCGGTTGTTTAGGACAGGGGAAAGGTGGATGGCCGAGGTATTCGTCGATGTGTGAAATCAAATTAGAAGCCTTAGATGATTACCGGTATCGCATTGCGCGAGATGAAGCTTCGGGCATGCGCACGGACGTCCTGGTCTTCTCGAGCCCAGTTCTCATCGAACAAGTTAAGAAGGATCAGTCGCTGACGCAGGCAATGAACGTGGCCACCTTGCCCGGTATCGTCGGGCCAAGTCTGGCCATGCCCGATATTCATCAGGGGTACGGGTTTCCCATTGGCGGTGTCGCGGCCACAGATATTGATGAGGGCGTTGTCTCTCCAGGTGGTGTGGGATTCGACATCAATTGTGGGGTAAGGCTTGTGCGGTCAACGCTGACCCGAGCCGATGTAAAAGCACGCATGAAGCAGCTTATCGATCAGGTCTTTCGAGATGTTCCCTGCGGCACTGGAACGGAAGGCCGCCTGAAGTTGAAAGGTGGAGATATCGATCAGGTGCTTGGACGTGGGGCCCGGTGGATGGTCGAGCAGGGTTATGGCCAACCGCGCGACATTGAGCGTGCAGAAGCAAATGGTGCGATGGCAGGTGCGCTTCCACGCAAGGTCTCTGATCGGGCAAAGGAGCGTGGAACTCCGCAGCTCGGGACGCTCGGAAGCGGAAACCATTTTCTGGAAGTTCAATACGTGGATGCTGTACACGACGTAGCTGCGGCAGAAGCCATGGGCATCGACAAGGATCAAGTGGTAGTTCTAATCCACTCGGGCTCGAGGGGACTGGGGCACCAAGTCTGTACCGATTACGTCGCGCTGATGAACCAGGTGATGTCGAAATACGGAATCCAATTGCCGGACCGCCAGCTGGCCTGCGCGCCAATACGATCGGAAGAAGGGCAGTCGTATCTGGGAGCAATGGCCTCCGCGGCAAATTTCGCCTGGGCCAATCGGCAAGGTATTCTCCACTTTTTGCGTGAGGCGTTCCGGCGGGTTTTCGATTCCGACGTACGGCTGGAGCTGATCTACGACGTTTGCCACAACATCGCAAAAGAGGAGACGCATGTAGTCGACGGTCGCCCGCGCAACGTGCTGGTCCATAGAAAAGGCGCTACCCGTGCATTTCCCGCTCACAATCCCGAGTTGCCGGCTGCCTACACTGAGGTTGGCCAGCCTGTGTTTGTCCCAGGCAGCATGGGAACGGCTTCGTGGGTACTTGTCGGCCAGCCGGGCGCCATGGCAGAAAGTTTTGCGAGCGTCTGCCACGGCGCTGGCCGCTTGATGAGCCGTACTGCGGTACGAAAGGGCAAAAACATTACCGACGAGCGCCGAAAGCTGGAGGAGGCAGGGATCCTGGTGCGTAGCGAATCGCGTGACGGCATCTTAGAAGAATTACCCGAAGCTTACAAAGACGTCGACGAAGTGATCGAAGTGGTGCACAACGCTGGCTTGGCGAAGAAGGTAGCGCGTCTGCGTCCGCTCGGTGTCATCAAGGGCTGAGCTCATTATCTGTGCTGGCTCTCAGGCCGGGATTACCCGTTCCTGCCGAAGTTGATCGAAGAATAACCTGAACATGTCTTCTGTGTCGATGCAGTCGTGAAAACCGGCTCGGCGCGCCTTGATCGTGCTGGAGATATTATCGAAGCCGCTGTTGAAAATGAAATCTCCGAACGCCCACGACACAAGCTGTTCGTACGGGATCGGCTGCAGATTGTGTTCACGCACAAGCTGGTCCCAAACTCCGCCCTTATCTTGCATGTAAACAGTCAAAGGAGTCGGGACCGGATCGGCGACTTCCATCCCGAACATTTCCGCGATGCGAGGCCACATGTGTTGCCAGCGAAAGTAGTCACCGTTCGTGATATTGAAGATCTCGTTTCGAGCCGGTTCGTGAGTGCCGGCCCAAATTGTGGCGCTCGCCAGAATATCGGCCGATGTGACCTGATACAACGCACGGTACGCGGCTTCGGTGCCCGGGAAGCGAAGCGGTAAGCCAAGCTGCTTAGAAAGCGTGGCATAAACTGCAATCACCATGGCGAGGTTCATCGGATTGCCAATTCCGTATCCGCAGATCGCTTCGGGCCGAAGAGCCGTCCAATACCAGTTCCTGCCTTTCTGGCGTTGGCGCAGAAAGTCCTCCTGATCGTAATAGAAGTTGGGAGGCATTAGACGCGGATCGTCTTCTCGCGCTGGTGTCTTGAAAGGTCCAAGGTCCGCCCCGTAGGCCTTGCCGCCTTGGTAGAACGTGATGTGCTCGAACCTGTCGGAATCCGTCTCAACAGCATCAAGAAGGTTCCGCAGAATCGCAAGATTGACAGCGGATTTCTCTGCTGCGGTCGGCTTCTCGATGTAGGCGCCGAATACCACGTGCGTCACATCTTTAACCGGAGCGAGCTTAGACTTCACGTCTTGCGTGTTCAGGAGGTCGACAGCTATGGAATGAACGCCTTCCGGCGTCTTCGCCGTTCGGCGCGAGAGCCCGTAGACGGTAGTGTTAGGAATCTGCCGCCAGTGCTCAGCAGCAGCTCTTCCGCTAACGCCGTGAACTCCGGCGACCACGACTACGTTCCGCGTCGACAACTCTGGATCCTCCCGATTCCGGCGAGATCGATGTAACGCTCTTAGGATAGACTGGCGTTCGGCCGCTTCTGCTGGAAACAGAAATTGCGCCGGAAGCAATCCCGGGCGTGATCGTTGACGATGCCCACGGCCTGCATCCAGGCATAAACAATGACGGGACCGACGAATTTGTAGCCTCGGCG
>DASQVJ010000124.1:0-7699 GCA_035640835.1 Bryobacteraceae bacterium | reverse complement strand
TTCAGAAACGCTAGATCGATATCTCTTTTCCAAAGCGAGATCACTTTCAATCCGAGGCTAAGGCTTTCGATGCGCACCAGTGGAGCTTCTCCTGGCGGCTCCTTGCCGTGCAACACGAAGGGACTCACCGTGGCTTCCATCGCCTTCCAATCGAAATGGAAGCGGCCGATCTCTACACGCCCGCCCGTAACTCGCTCAACCTCGGTGATGATGCGCTCGCGAACTTTCTTGTAGAACCACTCGCTTGGAAGAATCAGGAGCGCGGCGACAATGACGATCCCTATCAACGCGGTCAGAATGCCGCCGATCCACAACGTGATCTTCCAAGGTCGACTCATCGGAACGCCTCATCGAAATAGCGGATGCGCTGTTGTGTTCGAGCTTGGCCAAGCCACCGGTCGAGCGCCTGGTCGGCTCTCTGGTTCAACAACAGCTTTTCGATCTCTTCCTGCACCGACTCGAATGCAGGAGGCTCTCTTCCTTTATTCTCCTCCTGCCACTGGGGCAGGAACACGTTGTCATAGTATTCGCGAACTTCGGAGTTCGGTACTGGCACCGAAGGGCGGAAACGCGAATCGATGAAGGGGATCAGTGTGAGCTGCCACTGAATTTGACGGCGCAATGCGACATCGCTGATGTTGTAGGCGTTCTTCGCTTCTTCAAACGCTTCTTTGGATGGATAACGTTCGGAGATGACGCTTTGAATCACCTGGTCGATCTGCGCGTTTGTGACTGGGATCTCTAACTTCAAGCTTTCGAGTTCGCGCCGCAGCAGATACTGCTCTACCATCTTCTCCGCTGTTGCTCGCCGATTCTCTGGACTGTAGTCCGGACGGTCCCCGTTTTGTAGAGCGGAGATGCGAATCTGCTCTCGAATCTCGCTCTCCGTGATCACATCCATGGCGATGGTCACGGCAACCCGGTCCAGGACGTCGGCCGCGAAAACCATCGAAAGGGTCAGGAACAACGCCGAGCCACGCATCAGAATGCCTGCCCTAACGAGAAGAAAAACTGAAACCGGCTGATTCGTTGGACCACCTGCCGGACTCCTACCAGGTTCGGATCCAGCAGTTGTTCAGTAGTTCCCTTCAGCCCTAGAAATCTTGGAGGGTTGACACTGTATGCAAGATCAAGCCGCACTGGCCCGATGGGAGTACGGTAACGGAACCCGAACCCTACGGCATGGACCATGTAATCGAAGTCCTGGAGGTTTCGCTGATTCACGCGGAACGATATTTTGTTGACAGAAGAGTACACGTTGCCGGCGTCATGGAACACAACTCCGCCGAGGTTGTCCCCGATGAGCGGGAACCGGAGCTCAAAGGTGTTGAGCAGGAGTCCTCTGCCGCCTATGGGAAAGCCGGTTCCAAAAACAACTCCCGTGGGCAATACGACACGTGAAGAGATGTCGCGCGGTCCCGCCTGGTTTTCGCCGAACCCGCGGTGGGAGTTCGCGCCCCCAGCGAAAAAGCGCTCGGCTAGTGGAATGTCGGCGCTGCTTAACTTCCCGAGAAAGCCAAAGCTGGTACTTCGCGCAAAGATCAGATCGCGCCCGCGAACCCGGGTGTAAGTGGCGTTGCGTAGCAATCCCCGAATGAATGTAGTCTGCGAGCCCAGAAGGCTCGAGGCGAAGGTCAGGTCTACCGTGTTATAGATGCCCCTCGTAGCGTCACTTGGATCATCCCGCCGATCCTGAATGAACGTGGTGGAAATGAACCCAAGCTGAACCGCCTGGGTAAACAATGGCACGAGCTGTTCAATGATTTGGACATCGCTGAGCGAAATTCGACGATAGCCAATCCGATATTGCACCGTGTTTGCTTTCGTCAACCGATAGCTCAACTGAACTGATCCTTCCTGGCGTCTGGCGGTAAACGTATTAACGTCTCGGGAATCGTCGTAGATCCCCGTAACCGAAAGGCTCAGATTCTCATGCCCCTTGAACTGCGGTGCGTAATAAGTGAGGAGGGCACGCTGTTGAATCGTCGAGAATCGCGTCTGAAGACTTATCGTGTGTCCGAGTCCCAGAAAGTTGCTGCGGCTGATACCAAATAACACGCGCGGCGCAAATCCTGTGGATCCCGCGGGCGCTTCATAGGCCGTAACATTACCGCGGCCGATGCGTCCGAGCTGCGCACCAAAGCCCACGTTCAGTGAGTACTTCTTGGCTTCTTCAACTCGATACTGCACGTATTTGTACTGCGTATTGCCATCCGGATTCTGAATCGCCGTATCCACTCGCGCAAACACGCCAAGGTCATAGAGACGCCTCTGGTTCTCGTTCATTGCTACTTGAGACAATGGCTCGCCGGGCTCCAGATTTCGGATTCTCTCCTTCACCAGCTCAGGATTCGTTGCCACCAGGCCGCTCACCAGAACGTCTCGAACGTACCGCCGTTGTCCTTGTCGGATCACGTACTCGATGCTGACGGTTGCCGGTTTAGACCCGGGCCTCACGTTTACTTCAAACGTGGCATCAGGATATCCATTGCTGTAGTAGTAATTCAGAACTGCATCCTGGTCGGCCGCAATCGTCACGTCGCTGTAAGGCTGACCGGCCATCGACTGAATCAGTGGTTCCACATAAGGCCGATCCTGGCTTTGGACACCTTCCAGCACTAGATTTTCGACGAGCCACTGGGGACCTTCTTCGATGTTGAAGATGACGGCAACTTGATTCGGCTTGCCTTGATAGTCGTCTTCCACGGTCGTGGTCACCTGGACGTCGCGAAATCCATTTGCCTTGTAGAGTGACTCGATCGCCCTCTCATCCCGCTCGAGGTATTCTTCGCTGAAGCGACCGTTGCGGAAGCGAAAGCTGGCAGGAACAGTGAACATCCGCTCGCGAATGGTCTGGTTATTGAAATAGTGATTCCCTCGAATCTCTACCGACACGAGCTTGTGTTTCTCGCCCGGTGCGATCGCGTAATCCACCAGGTCGTGACCTTTGTCATCCTTGCGCAGCTCGAAATCCACCTGAGCTTCGAAGTACCCGCGGGCTTGAAAGTACCGAATCAGGTTGCGTTGGCCTTCCACCAGCAAGTCCTTGTCGAGCGCCTGCTCTTGAAAGATGGGAACCATGTCGCGGAGCTTGCCGCTGGACAGCTTGGCACCGGTGGTAGTCACCTTCACCGGTGACCCTGCATTGACGTCAATTACCGGCCGAACGCGATTGCTTTCGGCGTTGTAGTCCATCTGCTCCAGTGACACACTCGCACGCAGGTAGTTGCGTTTCAGATACCAGTTGCGAATGCGAGACAGACCACCCTGAAGCCGCGCATCTGTCAGATCGCGCCAGCCAAGAAGTCCGAAGAAGCGCTTCCAGCGAGTCAACTTGATCACCTGGTCCTCGGACATGAGCGGGTTCCCCTTCACAATCGGACGGGTAAAACGAGCTCGCTTCCCTGGCTCGACTTGAAACACGACATCCACCTGCTGGGCTACCGACAACTCGACCTTATGTGCGTCCACCTCCGCGCGGTACAGGCCATTCGAACGCAGAAGCTGCATAATGTTTTCGACGGCTTGGCGCAGCTGTGTATCGTACAGGCGCTCGCCGAGTTGGAGCTTGGTAGCATTCTGCAGTTGGCCGGGGTTCGGCGGATCCGGAACGCCAGGGACCGTCACGTTGCGGATAAACCACGCCAGCTCGGTGACGATGTTGAGGATCACACCTCCGTTTACCTTCTCGGCCTCAACTCGCACATCAGCGAATCGGCCAGTCGCAAAAACATCTTTGATCAGCTGGCGAACCTCGTCGGGCTCGAGCGGTTTCCCAATCTGTACGGCTTTGATTGCTTCAGCGCGGTCGAAATCGGCGAGGCTGGTGTCGCCCGGAGGGAGAAACCGCACGTCGATAACGGTTTCGCCGACATATTTATCGAGATCGATGCCTGCGGCTGCGGATGCAAACACCATCGCGACAAGCAAAAGTCGGGTGGCGGCGCGGACCCACACGTTATTCGATGGTAGCGCAGGGACTGCTACCATAACTCTGTGGTCAGCAGGGAGAGACTACGGATGCGGGCGCCAGCACTGCCGGCGCGGGCCTGCGGAAAGGCTTCTCTGTTCATCAGTAACTGCGGCCCTGCGATTTCACCAGTGCGTTGTGTATGACGCCGTCGCAACAAGAACGTTACTCCAGACAAGTCCGCTTCGAAGGCATCGGTGAACGAGGGCAACGCAAGCTTCTCCAATCGCACATAGCTATTGTGGGCTGCGGCGCTCTTGGCTCGTTCCAGGCGGAAGCTCTTGCACGAGCGGGCCTCGGCACCCTGACGATTATCGACCGCGACTTCGTTGAGTGGAGCAACCTGCAGCGTCAATGGCTGTATGACGAACAGGATGCCATCTCCGGTACGCCCAAAGCGATTGCGGCTGCGCGGAGGCTGTCTGCCATCAATAGCGAGTGTACCGTCCACCCGCTGAACGCCGACCTCCACGCGGGAAACATCGATGATCTCCTGTCAGGTGCGCACCTGATCCTGGACGCCACGGACAACTTCGAAACTCGCTACCTGCTCAATGAGTACGCCGTCCGGGAGAACAAACCTTGGGTGTATGGGGCCGCCGTTGGCAGCTATGGAATCGTGATGCCGGTGCTTCCCGGGGCCACTGCGTGCCTCAATTGCCTTTATCCGACCCCTCCCGGTGGCGTCCAGGAGACCTGCGAGACGGCTGGAGTTCTCGGTTCCGTCACTGCCACGGTTGCTGCTCTTCAAGTAGCGGTGGCGCTCCGCTTGCTCATCACCGGCGGCGGCCAGTTGAAACGCACGGTCATCGATGTTTGGACCGGCGATATCCGGACCCGGCCCACGCTGACTCCTCAGCCCGGCTGCACAGTCTGCGAGCGTTCCGAGTATCCTTATCTCTCAGAGGAGCGGCGGACGCCCGTCAGCTTGTGCGGCCGCAACGCCGTCCAAATTCATGAGCGCCAGAGACCGCTCGACTTAGCTCGCTTGAGCCAGATGCTCGAGAAACTCGGGGAGGTTCGTTGGAACGAGTTTGCACTTCGATTCTTTTCAAAGCCGTACGAGCTAACGGTCTTCCCGGACGGACGAGCCATCGTCAAAGGAACCACCGACATTGGCCTCGCACGTAGTCTCTACGCCAAGTACATCGGCGCCTAGATACTCTGCTGCGCAGCGCGTCGCCACCACGCTGCTTTGTAGCTTGGTCGTGCTGTTTTACCTGTACACCGCGACCTCTGGCCCGAGGGTCGGAACGGTAGGACACAATGACTTGGCCGAGGCCTTCGAACACGGTCAGTTGCATCTGTTGATCAAGCCTGATCCTCGGTTGCTAGCGTTACCGGACCCTTGGGATCCCCAAGCCAACTCCCGCTACCGCGCGCACGATCTGGTGCTGTACAACGGCAGATACTACTTCTATTGGGGCCCTTCGGCGCTCCTGCTGTACCTGCCTGCGCGATTCTTTTTCGGTCCGCTCAAGGACCCCATCGCGTGCGCCATTTTCAGCGCCATCGGCTTTCTTGGCTCGGTATGGTTATTTCAGTTCCTGGCCCGCAAAGTCGCGCGGCGTATCCCCTTGTGGGCCGAGGCGCTTGGCATTTTGACGCTCGGGCTCTGCAGCATCGCGCCTTTCCTGATCCGCCGAGGCGTCGTGTATGAGGTCGCGATAGCGTGCGGATTTGCCTACCTGCTGCAAGGCCTAAACCTGCTCGCACGTGGCCTCTTTGACGAGAATTCGCCGAGATCCTGGCATCTGGCCGGCGCAAGTCTGTTGCTCGGCTTGGGCGTCGGCGCACGTCCACACTACATCGTCTACTGCGGATTCCTTCTGATCGCACTTACCTGGCTGTGGAGAACGAATCGACTCGATCGAGGGAGCGCCGTTGCCCTGATCGCGCCGGTTGCTGTCTGCGGCTTGCTCCTGGCCGGCCACAACTACGCCCGATTCGGCTCGATCACGGAGTTTGGCGTCTCCTGGCACCTGCCGGGATTCGTCAACATGCGGCATTATCAGCAGATCCATTTCGGGCGAGTCCTGCCGAATCTGTTCTACAACCTGTTCCAACCCCTCGGCATTCAGGACCGCTTTCCCTACTTCTTCCCGGGACGACTCGTGAGATTGCCTGTCCCTCAACCGTTTCTGCTGGAACCGGTCACGGGTATTATTCCTCTTTGCCCATTCATCCTCCTCCTGATCTTCCTCCCGTTCAGCGATCTACCGAAGAGGAACCCGGCGATCGCAAGAGCTTTGCTCCTAATGCCCGCCATGGGATTCCTGCTGCTGCTGTCCATGTCGACGCTCTTCGGCTCCACGATGCGATACCTCGTCGACTTCCTGCCGCTGTTCCTGGTTTCAACGCTGGTGTTCTGGATCTATCTCCTCGGCGAGCACCGATGGAGGTTCATGACAATGGTGATTGTCCCCGCGCTGATGGTCTACAGCATGACGGTCGGATTTGCGTACAGCTTTATCGGCCCCGGTCCTCACTACACACCCGCGTGGGTGGAGCGTGTCATGGCGAATGTGGTTCGATATGCGACCGGGCGTGGCGTTGGACCGATCGAAATGGAAGTCGCCTTCCCTCCCTTTGACGGAGGCCCACCGCAGCCGATCCTGTCGACAGGCTCCTACGGCGCATCCGACCTGATCTTCGCGAAATATGTGGACACAACCCATCTTTGCTTCTGCGTCGACCACTTCGGAACCGCATCCGCCTGTGGTTCTGTCGAGCCGTTCATTCCAGGACAGTTCTACAAGGTTCGCGTCGACATGCCTTCTTTGTGGCACGGCACGAGAAGCCAGAACTACACGGCGATTTATCTCAACGGGAAAGAAGTGCTTCGGACGGATTTGCCGACATTCGCGGCCGGATTCTCAGAGGTGATCACGCTACGCAACGGCGTACAGGCGACAACTGCTCGAGCCGAATTCACCGGGACAAGCCGGACGGTGCAGCGAGTTCGCGATTCAGGTAATCGACGGTAGCCTCGACGCCCTGGCGAATCGTCAGCTTGGGCTTCCAGCCAAGCGCACGCATCTTCGAACAATCGAGAAAGATAAACGGGTTGTCCCCGATCCAGCCACGATCGCCGCCGGTATATTCGAGTTGCGGACGAACACCGAGCCTCTCGCAAATCCAGGAAACGGAATCGTTGACCTCGCAATATTCATCGGTTCCCAGATTGAAAATGTTCACCCGGTCGGTCGCCTTCTCGAGAGCAACAAAGATGGCGTCAATGCAATCCTGAACGTACAAATACGACTTCTTTTGTTTTCCGTTCCCCAGGATCTTCAGGCGGCTGCTGTCGTTGCGGAGTTGCTGAAGGAAGTCGTAGACGTGTCCATGCGAATAACGCTCACCGAGAATCGAAACGAAGCGAAAGATGTAGCCGGTCAGGCCGAAGCCTTCTGCATACGCTGCGATCAGTCCCTCACAGGCCAGCTTCGATGCGCCATACAAAGAAGTCTGCACCGGGAAAGGCGCAGCCTCCGGTGTCGGGACTACGCTCGCTTCGCCATATACCGATCCGGTCGATGAAAACACGATGCGTCGGATCTGGTTTAAACGCATCGCCTCGAGAACGTTTGACGTGACAATCGTGTTCTGTTCCAGATCCTTCCGCGGATGATGAGTTCCGAACCGAACGTCCGCATTCGCTGCGAGGTGGAACACCGTTTCCGCCCCGGCGGACGCCGCATTGAGCGCGTCCTGATCGAGCAGATCACC
>DASQVJ010000123.1:0-8665 GCA_035640835.1 Bryobacteraceae bacterium | reverse complement strand
TTTCAGCACGTTCTTGAGGTTCAGCAGCGGCTCGCCCATGCCCATCATCACCAGATTGAGGCGGCTGTCATCAGGCGTGAGGCCGTGGGCAGCACAAACCAGGAGCACCTGCCCGACGATCTCTCCAGCAGTCAGGTGACGCTCGAGTCCCATCAGCGCCGTGAGACAGAATTTGCAATCCACAGGACAGCCGACCTGCGAAGAGATGCAGATCGTGTTTCGGTCGCCCTCCGGCATCAGAACGGTTTCGATCGTTTTGCCGTCTTCGAGTCTTAACAGATATCGCCGCGTGCCATCGGCTGAGTCGAAGAAGCGCTCGACTTCAGGCAGGCCGATATGAAGCTCGGAGGCAAGACTCCGCCTCAACTCCGCGGGAAAGCTCGAGATGTTTCGAATATCGGTGACTTTCTGTTTGTAGAGCGCAGCGTAGAGTTGACGTGCGCGATAGGCCGGCTGATCCGGCCCGAGGACGTGCTCGAGATCCGGCAGCTCTAAGCCCACGAGTGCCCGGGACATCTACTACCAGTGTAGCGGATTGGGCCGTATCGTCCGAATAGTCTGATACATTAATCCAGCAAGGAGAGTGTGTTCTATGCGCCGGAGAGAGTTCTTCTCGAGTGCCGCAGTGGCCGGAATGGCCAGCGCACCCGCTGCCATGGCAGCGGAGATCAGCAAAGTTCAGCCGCCCGAAGATGTGCCCAAGCGAGTCTTTGGCAAGACCGGAGAAAAGCTCACCATCGTCGGCCAGGCAAGCGGCCGATTCCCGCTGTGTACGCCCGAAGAGGCCAAGGCGGTGACCCAGCGCGCTTACGAGCTGGGGATCAACTATTTTGATACCGCGCGGCTCTACTGGGGCGGCAAATCGGAGGAGGTCTACGGCGAGGTGCTGTCGCCGGTACGCAAGAAGATCTTTCTGACCACCAAGTGCGAAAAGTACACCAAGCCGGCGGCCGAGGCATCGCTCGCCGCCTCGCTCAAAGCGTTAAAAACCGATTACATCGACCTTTGGCAAGTTCATCAGGTCAGCGAGATGAGTGAAGTGGAGCAGATCTTCGGCCCGAACGGCTCTTTGGAGGTCTTCGAAAAGGCCAAGAAGGACGGCAAGGTGCGGTTCATCGGCTTCACCGGACACCGTGACCCCAAGATTCATCAGGAGATGCTGAAGCGCTACACCAAATGGGACACCATCCTGATGCCGCTTCACCCGGCCGATCCCCACTACCTGAGCTTCGAGAAAGAAGTCCTGCCGATCGCGATTGAGCGGGGAATGGGCATCCAGGGTATGAAGAGCACCGCCAACGCCAAGCTGCTCTCCGCCCTCGCCCTAAAGGACTGCATCGAGTACGTACTCAGCTTGCCAATTCATTGCCTGACGCTCGGCGCCACCACGGTGGGGCAAATCGAAGATGATGTTCGAGTCGCCAAGCAATTCAAGCCGTTGAATGAGCAGCAGATGGCTTCGATTCGGAAGCGCACGGAACGCCTGAAGGGTCCTGGCCTGGAGGATTGGAAGCGGAACACGGAGACCGCCGCCGTCAACACTTACCGCGACGGTCAGTGGCACGCCTAAGGAAAAAAAAGAGCGCCGGGTAGCAGTTTCCGGCGCTCTGAGTTGCTTGGGCAGAGCAGGGAGAAGCGAAGTTATCCCGCTCATTCTTTCTTGCGCAATCGGCTCGAGAAATAGGACACTCCTTTCCAGAATTTCGGGAAACTCGGCCGAGCAGGTAACGTTCGGTATACTGCCTTCCTATATGCGTACACCCGCCTCGCTCTTTTTGTGTCTGGTGGCGTGTCTCTGCCCCGTCGCGATTCGCGCTCAACAGAAACCCTCGCCAGAAGTGCTCAAACAGGCCGCCGCCGAGATGGTGGAAGGCCGCCGTAAGTTCACGCAGGAGATGGTCGATTCCATCTTTAGCTTTGCAGAGCTTGGATACCAGGAGCACGAGACAGCCAAGCACGTGACGGCCCAGCTCGAGAAGGAAGGCTTCAAGATCGAGCGAGGAGTGGCCGGTATGCCGACGGCCTTCGTTGCGTCCTGGGGCAGCGGCAAACCAGTGATCGGCTTGATGGCGGACATCGATGGCCTGCCGGAGACGTCGCAGAAGCCTGGTGTCGCTTTTCACGATCCATTGATTCCGAACGGGCCCGGCCATGGCGAGGGTCATAACGCCGGCCAGGCCGTGAACGTCACGGCAGCGATTGTCGTGAAGAACCTGATGGAACGCTACAAGATTCCGGGGACCATTCGGGTATACCCCGGCGTCGCTGAAGAACTCATCGGCAGCCGGACGTACATGGTAAACGCGGGCCTTTTCAAAGACCTGGATGTGATGTTGAGCTCCCATATCGACTCGGATTTCGGAACCACCTGGGGACCTCGCGGCACGGGTTTGGTTTCGACGGTCTACACCTTCCATGGTTCCAGCGCGCACGGTGCCGGGAGTCCCTGGCGGGGTCGGAGCGCACTGGATGCCGTCGAGCTCATGAACGTCGGCTGGAACTACCGGCGCGAGCATCTGCGCCCGGAGCAGCGCTCGCATTATGTGATTACCAACGGCGGCGATCAGCCGAACGTCGTGCCGCCACTGGCCTCGGTCTGGTACTACTTCCGCGAATGGGATTACGACCGGATTGAGGAGATGCACGCGATCGGCACCAAGATCGCCCAAGCCGCGGCGCAGATGACCGATACGACCATGGAGGAGAAGGTGATCGGAGCCGCATGGCCCGGACACTTCAACAAGCCAGTGGCGGAAGCACTCTTCGCCAACATCAAGCGCGTCGGCATGCCTGCGTGGGATGAGACCGACCAGAAGTTCGCAAAAGCGTGCCAGGCCGAGTTGAAGGTCAAGCAGGACGGGCTGAAGACCAAGCTGGAGGAAATGAAGCCGGGCGCGCCGATGCAAGGCGGCTACGGCTCGGACGACATCGCTGAAGTGAGCTGGAATCTGCCGACCGTTGTCCTGCGCTTTCCTGGTAATGTGCCCGGCATGATCGGCCATCACTGGTCGAGCGGCATGTCCATGGCGACGCCGATCGCGCATAAAGGTGCTACCGCCGGAGCAGCGGCCCACGCCATGACCGCGATTGACCTGCTGACGGACCCTGCCCTGCTCGACGCTGCCAAGAAGTACTTCGAAGAGCAGACGAAGGAGCAGAAATGGAAGAGCCTGATACCGGTGAGCGCAAAACCTCCCATTCATCTGAATGCCGACAAGATGGAAAAGGTAAAGCCCGAACTCGAGAAGCTACGCTACAATCCCGCGCGCTATAAGACCTACATGGAGCAGCTCGGCATTCAGTACCCGACGGTTCGATAATAAGATTTCCGTTCATACCCATCACCTGCGGTCGATAAGGCAGGTGATGGCTTCCCTCCAACCCATGATGGATCCCAGCAATATCCTTGCGCAGACGACTGCGCCGCCACCCCAAGTGGGGCAGGAACTCATGCCACCTCCACCCGAATCAATTGACGAGACGGGGCTTAGCCGCACCAGCGTCGAGCAACTCATTCTGAAAACTCTGTACCGGCGCGGCGAGGTCGTAGGCCGCGAGATCTCGCAATCGCTCGGCTTGAAGTTCAGCGTCGTGGACGAGCTGATGGAAACCTTCAAGCGGCAGCAGATTGTCCAGGTCCGAAAGAGCTTGGGCATGGGCAACATGTCGGCGTACTTCTCCCTGTCCGAGTCCGGGCGCAACCTCGCGGGTCAGTTCCTGGCGATCAACCAATACGTCGGTCCGGCTCCGGTCCCGTTGTCGCATTACACCGTGCTTGTGCGCCGGCAGAAGCAATCGCCGGGTTGGCTCACACCCAAAGACCTGAAGCACGCCTACCGACGAATGGTGGTGACACCGCAGATCCTGAGTCAGATCGGGCCCGCCGTTAGCTCAGGCAATTCGTTCCTGATCTATGGCGAGCCTGGGAACGGCAAAACGTATCTCGCGGAGGCTCTCGCCGACCTCGATCGATCCCCAATTTACATGCCCTATGCGCTCGAGCATCAGGGCAACGTGATCCAGCTATACGACCCGACGTATCACCAGGTCATCGAGGACGAGGGCTCGTTGTCCCAGATCGCGTTTGAGCTTCCTTATGACGGGCGCTGGTTCAAGACCAGGAGGCCGTTCATTGTGACCGGCGGCGAACTCACGCTCGATATGCTCGACCTGAGCTACAACGAGATCACCCGGATCTACGACGCGCCCTTCCAGCTCAAAGCGAACAACGGCATTTATTTGATCGATGATTTTGGGCGGCAGCGCGTGTCGCCGGCCGAGGTCCTGAACCGATGGATCGTGCCAATGGAGCGCCGTGTCGACTACCTGTCGCTGCGCTCAGGCGGCAAGATGACCGTTCCGTTCGAAGCCTTCCTGGTCTTCTCGACGAACTTGCAGCCGTCATCGCTCGGTGACGAGGCGTTCCTCCGCCGGATTCAGTACAAAATGCGAATGCCGAATCCAAGCCGGGAAGAGTTTCAGACCATATTTCAGCGCTTCTGCGAGGCTCGCGAAATCCAGTGCCCCGCGGAAGTCGTCGAGCAGTTTATCGCCAAGCACTACCGCGAAGGGAAACGGGCGATGCGACGCTGTCATCCTCGCGACGTGATCTCGCATGCTCTCGACATCATTCACTTCGAGAAGCTCGATGAGGCGCTGACCACCCAAGTGCTCGACCGCGCGTTCGAGAGCTGCTTTATAGACGAGAGCCTCGGCTCCTAGACCATTTCCTCGCGGCCCAGATAAAGCTCGTTGACGATGCTGCGATAGTTCTCCAAAACCTGCTTTCGACGCACCTTCATCGTGGGCGTCAGCTCGCCCTGCTCGATAGAGAACTCGCGCTCGAGAATGCGGAACCGGCGGATTTGCTCGAAGGGTGCCAACTGCCGATTGGCATCCTTCACCGCCCGTTGAACGGTCTCGAGCACCTGAGGCGCGCTCGCGATTTCCGGCAACGATCGGCCCTTGAACTCCTCCATCCCCGGCAATGCCTCGGCTAAGGTCGGGTTGATGGTGAAGAGCGCCGTCACATACGGCTGCCGGTCTCCGATTAACACCACCTGATTGATGAGCGGCTCCATCTTGAAGAGCTGCTCGATACGCGAAGGATAGATCTTCTTGCCATTCGAGGCCACGATGAGCTCCTTCTTGCGCCCCGTGATCGAGATATATCCCTCGGAATCGATTTCCGCGATGTCGCCCGTATGGAGCCAGCCGTCGCGCAGCACCGACGCAGTCGCCTCAGGGTCCTTGTAATACCCCGAAAAGATTGTCGGCCCCTTGAGCAGCAGCTCACCTTCCTCTGAAATCTTCGCCTCGACAGTCGGAAACATCACTCCGATGGTGCCTGGCTTCGGCCGATTCATCGGATTCAGCGTCGTGATCCCACCCTCGGTGAGGCCGTAGCCTTCAATCAGAGGGACGTTCACGGCCTGGAAGAACTGTGCGAGTTCTTTGCCCAAAGGCGCTGACCCGGAGATCGCGGTTTGGAGACGGCCACCAAGCCGCTCGCGAATCTTCGAGAAAACCAGTCGATCTGCGACACCCTGCAACGAGGCCATCCAACCCGGAATCGGTTTGCCCTCGCTCCGCAACTGGCTCAATCGAAGACCGAGACCGAGAGCCGTATAGAATATCCGTCTCGTGACGCCGGGCTTCTTGCGAATCTCCGCGGTGATGTTGGTGTAGATCCGCTCCCAAACCCTCGGTGGAGCCAACAGAAATGTCGGGCGGACGCGACGCATCTCGATCGGCATCTTCGACAGGCTCTCGGAGAAGTACACCGTCATGCCTACGCGCATCGGCAGCAGTTGGACCGCCACCCTCTGTGCGATGTGGGCCGAGGGCAGGAACGCAAGCGTCACGTCTTCCGGCCCGATGTCGACGACTCGCGGCCCAAGATCGAGATTTGACACCACGGAGTGATGGGTGACGAGTCCCATTTTTGGTGCTCCCGTGGCGCCGCTGGTCATGTAGAGAATCGCTTGATCCTCCGGTTTCACCTCGGCCTTGATGCGCTCGAAGTACCGGGGATCTTGTTCGAGCGCTGCGCGCCCACGGGCCCTGAGCTGCGCGAGCGTCATTGCTCCTTCCGCCTCGCCAACCAGCACAAACCACGGGACGTCGGGAGCGCCTGCCGCTTTCAGCGCTTTGAGAGCCTTTGCATTTTCGATAAAAACAGCCTTCGCGTCACTCTGAGCGATGGTCGCAGCCTGCTCGCGTGCCGGCAGGCTCGTGTACACCGCAGCCGCGATGGAACCGTTCGTCATCACGCCCATGTCGGCAAGGTAGAATTCTGCTCTCGTCTCAGACGCGAGCCCGATGATATCGCCTCGTCCGAAGCCAAGCGACCGGAGTCCACAGGCGATCTCGCGGGCGGCGTCCCTATACTCGGCCCACGTGGTTACCTGATAATCGCCCTCGCGCCCACCCTTCGGTTGGTAAAGCGCAGGTTTGTCGCCTAACTTTGAAGCAGTGTCTTCCAACACCGCGTAAAGTGTTCTAGCTTGCATGTGTGGCAGTTCTTAAAGCGTAAGCGATCCAGGCCCAGGAACTTCGCCTCATTTTTGCAGGTTAGAATGTGGCGATGCAATTCGAAAGAGAGTTGGAGTTCGCAAGAGACATCGCGGCGCGAGCAGGCGCCCTTGCGCTCGAATACCAGGCGCGCGGTCTCGACGCGGAAAGCAAGTCCGACCTGTCTCCCGTAACAATAGCCGACCGCGAGTCGGAACGCCTTCTGGCGCAAGCAATCACGGAGATGTTCCCCGAAGACGGTCTGCTCGGCGAGGAGGGAGCCACACGCTCAGCTCAAAGCGGGCGAACCTGGATTGTCGATCCAATTGATGGCACTCGAGACTTCGTGAGAGGACATAACCAGCTCTGGGCTGTTCTCCTTGGGCTCGAGCAGGACCGCGAAGTGGTCGCGGGTGTGGCGCACTTCCCGGGAAGAGGGGAAACGTATTCGGCTTCGAAGGGCGGCGGCGCATGGTGTAATGGCGTTCGCCTGCATGCTTCCCAAATCGCCCGCGCTGATCAGGCGGTGCTTTGCCTGAACGGGATCAACGCTCTCGGACAACGTCCTTTCGGACCCAGGCTGCTCGAGTGGGCGTCACAATTCTGGTCGGTTCGCAGCATGGGCGGGGCAGTGGACGCAATCCTGCTCGCCAGCGGCCGGGCCGACGTTTGGGTCGAGAACACCGCGCAGGCCTGGGATCTCGCGCCTTTGAAGATTCTGTTCGACGAGGCCGGTGTGCGCTTCCGCAACTTTGATGGCGGCCAGTCGATCTATGGGGGCAACTGCGTCGCGTACACGCCGGCCCTGGAGGCCGTGGTAGAGGATCTCCTACAGGGACAACCGGTTGCAGCTCAAGTACGATAGCGCAATGAGCTATCGTGGCTTGAAGGTCGTAGTGACCGGCGGCGCCGGCTTCATCGGAAGCAACCTGAGCCTTCGTCTTCTGGACGAGGGCGCATGCCTGACGGTGATCGACAATCTCATTCCTGGATGTGGCGGTAAGCAGTTTCATCTGAAGCCACTCGAGGATCGCGCGAAGCTCATCTGGGCCGACATCGGAGAGCGGACTTCCGAGCTGGAACAAGCTCTCGCATCGGCAGATGTGATCTTCAACCTGGCCGGTGAGATTAGTCACATTCACAGCATGCAGTTCCCCGAGCGCGATTTGCAGGTGAACACCGTTTCGCAGTTGCGCTTCCTGCTTCAATGCGCCGAGCAGAATCCGGGCGTGCGCGTGGTGTATGCGGGCACCCGGCAAGTGTATGGAGTGCCCAAGTATCTGCCGATCGATGAGAAGCATCCAATTCAGCCGGTCGATTTTAACGGCATCCACAAATACGCTGCGACGATGTACCACGAAATGCTCAGCAGGGCCGGCAACCTGGACGCGGTGGTGCTCAGACTGACGAACGTCTACGGCCCGAGAATGGCGATCGAAATCTCCTGCCAAGGCGTGCTTTCGAACTTCTTGCGCAGAGCACTGCTCGGCGAACAGATCGAAGTCTTCGGCGATGGTCAGCAGTTTCGAGACCCGGTCTATATCGACGATGCTGTGGATGCGTTCCTGCTTGCCGGCACCGCACCAAAGCACTCGGCAAGCTACAACGTGGGCGGTCCCGAAGCCTTGTCGCTGCTCACCATTGCGAAGGTAGCGAGCGAGACCGCCGGATCCCCTCCACCGGTCCTGCGCCCGTTTCCCGCCGAACGCAAGGTCATCGATATAGGCAGCTACCGTTCGGACAGCAGCAAGATCTGTCGCGAACTCGGATGGTCTCCGAGGATTCACATCGAAGAGGGAATGAAGCGGACGCTTGCCTATTTTTCCGAGCACCTGAATCAATACCTCGGCGACATACCGTCAACTCAGCCCTGCCCAATGCCAGAGCATCGGGTGCCCCATCGATTGACTTACGGCGTGGTTCGATGAATCCTGCTGAGTTCACAAACATCGCCAGCACGGAGGAGACTTTCTGGTGGTATCGGGGAATGGAGAAGATCCTGCTGGGTCTGCTGGACCGGCACCTGAAAGGCCGCCGCTTTCGGCGTGTGCTGGAGGGCGGCTGTGGCACCGGTTATTTGGCTTCGCAACTTCGAAAGCGCTTCGATTGGTGGATGGTCCCGCTCGATCTCGACGCTGCCGGTCTGGCATTT
>DASQVJ010000122.1:0-4411 GCA_035640835.1 Bryobacteraceae bacterium | reverse complement strand
AACTTGCCGGCCGGGTCCGAGTACTCCCAGCGCATCCGTCCAGGTTTTCGCAGGAATAGCTCGCCGGATTCGGCCCGAGCGGTTCGAGTTCCGGCTTTGTAGGTTTCCTCAAAGTTAACGCGGAGAGTCCGGACGCTGTTGTAGCGCTTCTCCAGGGCGCGCAAATGCTCTGAAACGGAAACATCGCCTTCGGCGGCGAACAAAGGGAGAAGACAGACGAAGGCGACCAGGAACCGGCTCATCATAGGTGATGACGTACCGGTGGTCGCCTTCGTTGAGAAGAACTTTAGAAACAGCCAGGCAGGGTGGAAAGAGGGGTTTTAGGGATTCTCGTCTTCTTCCTCGTCTTCCTCATCCTCATCTTCGTCCTCGTCGTCTTCGTCCTCGTCGAGGTCCTCTTCATCCTCATCGAGCTCGTCTTCCTCATCCACTTCGTCGAGCTCGTCTACGTCGACGTCGTCTTCGTCCTCGTCCACATCCTGGAGCGAGAGGCTGTCGTCGATAGTATCTTCATCGCCTTCGGCCTGTGAGGGAACTGGCCGGGCGTTCTCAGCGCGATCTTCTTCCTTGAGCTTCTTAGGCACTTTTCTCTCCTGAAGTCAGTTAAGCTGCGGGACGGTCAACAGGCGCCACCGACATCCGGGCAACCCGCTTGCGCAACGCTTCCTCCCGAAGTTGGGGAGTCAACACGATGACGTTATCATTCCGACGTCGAATCCGTAAAGACCTGCGCAGCATTTCCAGCCTAGGAAAGATACCTTCCAGAGTCGTAAGAATTTCCGAATAGCCTTGCATGTTCCCTCGAATGTTCCCAATTCTGGCGCTCAAGTCGCCAGTCGGGCTACTAAGAAGCAAATGCAATGCCAATCGCAACTCCAAAGGGATCGACACCGTGTCAACTAGCCGATCGCGGCCCGAGCAGGTGCCGGCGCGGGGTCTTGGACTTCGTCGATCAACTGAATGCGAGGATCGATGCGAGTATAGAGAATCGCGCTCACGATCAGCATGGCCGCCATGATGGCGAGCGGCTTGTTGTAGCTGTTCCAGCCCTGTACCATATATCCGAACGCGACGGAAGAGATGAAGGATCCGATCTGGCCGGACATATTCATCGCGCCAGTGACGGCTCCCGCGTATCTTCGTCCCACGTCGAGGCATACGGCCCACGACACCGGAAGCATCAAGTCCAAGGTGCCGTATCCGAGCGTCAGGAACGCAACAGCGGCGTACTTGTTGGTGGTTGCTGCGGTCGCAAAAAGGCACAGTGCCGCGAGCGTCAGACTGGTGACCCCAACAGCCACTCGGCCGAATCTCAGGCCATATCGCTTGACCAGCGAGTCACTAATGGTGCCACCTAGTAGATTTCCGCATACGCCCGCGAGGAACGGCAGCACTGCGTAGATTTTCATCTCGTCTTCGGTGAAGCCTCGGCCCTTGCGCAGGTAGTTGCCGAGCCAGGATAGGTAAAAATAGGCGCCCCAGCAGTAAAAATGATACATCAGCATGATCCACCAGAGATTCATGTTGCGCAGCGCCTGACCCCACGGCAGCGAAACGTGCGCGGACCTGGGAGGATTCCCAATTTCGCGGATCTCCTCGTCGGTGACGCCGTCCTTCTCGGTTGGATAATCGCGATACCACAACCACCACGCGGCACACCAGACAAGGCCCAGCGCTCCGAAAATCACGAACGTGGTTCGCCAGCCAAATGTCTGTTGCAACGGGATCACGAGTAACGGCGCAACCGCTCCGCCCGCGCGGCTCGCCATCCAAACGACACCATGTGCGCGAGCACGCTCGGTGGTGGGAAACCAGCGCGCGATGCCGGATGAGGAGCCGGGATACGCTCCGGCTTCGCCCGCACCGAAGAAGAACCGAGTGAGCAGAAGCGAGATGAAGCTAAACGCTCCACCGGTGAGTGCCGTGAATGCCGACCACCAGAGCACGATGCGAGTAAGCACCTTCCGCGCGCCGATCCGGTCGGCCATCGCGCCGCTCGGGACTTCGAATGCTGCATAAGACAAGGCGAAGATGCCGAGGATCCATCCCCATTGCTCTTCGTTTAAGCCGAGGTCAGTTTGGATACGGACGCCTGCATAGCCGATCGCGACACGGTCAAGATATGTGATCATCGACAGCAAGAACAGGAAGCCCAAAACGCGGTGGCGATATTTCATGCTTGCCGGAATTATACGTCAGTCATCGGCGACGAAACGGTATCCGCGAGAACAGGGTCCGATTGACGTCGTGTTTGCTCGGTGACCCGCTTGTTATGTTGCGCGGAACCACGTCGGGATGTAGGCTCATTCATTGACCGTGATGCCTTCTTTATTAACACATATTTAGCTGACCGAAGAGGCTTTCTCTTCTGCGATTTGCAACGTGGTAGCGGTGATCAAACATGACAGCCCGGCAACAGATTCCGACCCGCGCGCCGTGCTACACTTCGGGTTCCGTGCGGTTTCATCATCGCCATCGCCACCGTAAATGATCCGTCTGTTTCGGGTTTTCGTACCCACCAGCGTCATCGCATTGATATTGTCAGAAGTCGCCCTTTTGATTGCCGTATTCATTCTGGCGACTGTCCTTATCATTCCGACCGATCCAGTCATCTACCTGGTCTACGAAGGTGGCTTCACCAAGATCTTCCTGGTGGTCTCGAGTGTGCTGCTCGGGCTCTACTTCCAGGATATGTATGCGGACCTGCACATCCGGTCTCGGATTGTCCTGTTTCAGCAGCTCTCCTTCGTCGTAGGCCTTACTTTTTTCTTTCAGGCACTGCTGACGTACATCAACCCGTCGCTGATGATGTCGCGCTGGGTGATGATCTTCGCGAGCGCCGTGCTGCTGCTTGCGATGCCTCTGTGGCGCATGGCGTTTACGGGGGTCGTCTGGAAGGCCATCGGGGGCGATCGCATTCTGTTCGTGGGCACTAACAACGACGCCCTGGACATCGCACGCCGTATCACAGAGCGGCCTGATCTCGGCCTGTCTTGCGTCGGCTTCCTCGACAACGCACGTCCGAAGGGTGAGCAGTTGGACGGCGGCGAAGTTCTCGGCGGCATTTCGTGTTTGCGGGACGTGGTGGCGAATGTGAGGCCGAACCGGATCATCGTCGGAATGTCGGAGCGTCGTCAGGCTCTGCCGGTTTACGATCTGCTCGATCTGCGCTTCAGCGGAATCCGAATCGAAGAGGCGGCTACCTTGTTCGAGTCGGCGTTTGGTCGAGTGTCGACGCGTGATCTGCGGCCGTCGCAGTTGATCTTCACTGCGGAGCTCGGGCCCCAGCCGCATAACCTTCAACTCCAAAGCATTTACTCGACGGTTCTGGCGTTCATTGGCTTGGTGATTTTGTCGCCGGTGATGCTCTTGGTCGCATTGGCCGTGCGCTTCACGTCGCCTGGACCGATCCTCTTCCGGCAAACCCGAGCCGGCATGAACGGTCGCCCGTTCACGCTTTACAAGTTCCGGTCCATGCGGACGGATGCGGAGGCACAAACGGGCGCCGTGTGGGCCAAGCGCAACGATCCACGCGTGACACCGATCGGAAAGTATCTTCGCAGCTACCGGCTCGATGAGTTGCCGCAGCTCTGGAACGTGCTGAAGGGCGAAATGTCGATCGTGGGCCCAAGGCCGGAGCGGCCCGAATTCGTGCGCACGCTTCAAGAGAAGATCCCGTTCTACCGGCAGCGACACTCGGTGCGGCCTGGAATCACCGGCTGGGCACAGATCAACTACAAGTACGGCGAGACGCTCGAGGACGCGATCATCAAACTCGAGTTCGATTTGTATTACATCAAGAACTTGTCGCCGTCACTTGATCTGTACATCATTTTGAATACGTTCAAGGTGATGCTCGGACAGTTGGGGCATTAGGGCGCAAAGCGGTCGGCCATCAGCGTTCAGCTTCAGCCCTGATTCGCAGGCAGGAGTGGAGTACCTGCTGCAGCTACTTCGGCCAAATGCGCAACAGCACCACCCCATGCGCCGGCACCTCGACGGTAGCGTCAGGCGCCACATCGCGGGCGGTCCAAAGGTCGCGAGCGCGCCTCGGAGAAAGTCCCATTGCATTCCAATCGATCGGCATCTGAGAGGTCTGGTCGCCCCGCTCGAAGACGCCCACGGCGGACGAACCATCGGACAGCGGCTTTACCCAGATCTCGCGCGTGCCGTGCTGCCACACGCGTTTGCCCTGTTTACCGAGCGGATCCTGATCCACCGCGATAACGTCGCGATTGGTGAGAATCGCGCGAATCTCGGGCGTCATGGTGCGGAGGTCGTTGCCGGCGAGCAGCGGCGCCGCAAGCAGCGCCCATAGGCTCATGTGTGTGCGGTACTCGGTGAGCGACATCCCGCCGTTGCCGACCTCTAGCATGTCGGGATCGTTCCAATGACCGGGTCCGGCGAAGCG
>DASQVJ010000121.1:0-6604 GCA_035640835.1 Bryobacteraceae bacterium | reverse complement strand
ACCCTCGACATGTGGAGCAATGGATCGAACAACTGTCTCGACTTCGGGGAGCTCGGGCACTCTTGAGCCTATCTTACGCGGACGTAGATTTGTCCAGCTTCGACGTTCACGTCATAAGTCTCAAGCCGAACATCGGCGTTGAAGTCGAGTTTACCGGTGCGGCAATCGAACTCCCAGGCATGCCAGGGGCAAACGACTGTGTGCCCGTGAAGAGCCCCGTATGCAAGCGGCGCCATTCGATGCGGGCAGGTTCCACGCATCGCGTGGAAGACACCGTCGACATTGCAAATTACGATGTTGACGCCATCGATCGTGATCTCGCGCATGCTTCCGGAGGGAACATCAGAAGCGAGACAAGCACGTTCGAATGGCATAATGAAGCACGTTAGCATGCGTCTTGGCCACGTTGTCTTTCTGGCGGTTCTGCTGATCGCAGGATGCCGCAGCGACTCCAAAGCAAAACCGAGAGTTGGCGTTGTTCCAAAGGGTGCGAACCACATTTTCTGGCAAGCGGTGCACGCCGGAGCGATGAAGGCAGCCCGAGAGTTCAATCTCGAGATCGAGTGGAATGCTCCGGCGCTCGAGATCGATGCGTCGAGGCAGATCGGCATTGTCGAGAGCATGACGAATCGCAAGCTCGCCGGCATTGTGCTGGCGCCTGTAGATCGCAAGGCTCTGGTAAACGCGGTCGAGCGTGCGATGAACAACGGCGTCCCCGTGGCGATTTTCGACTCTGACATCGATACCGACAAACGCATCTCCTATGTCGCGACCGACAATCGTGAGGGCGGTCGCATGGCGGCTCGCCACCTGGGAGAACTGATGCTCGAAAAGGGCAAGGCGGCGTACGTCGGCTTCATGCCCGGCAGCGCGGCGACCATGGAGCGAGAGCAAGGCTTTTATGAGGAGATGGCGGCGAAGTATCCCGCCATTAAGATTGTTCAGAAGGTGTACGGGAAGGCGAGCCAGGCAACAGCGATGACCGCTGTCGAGAACATCCTGACCGCTCATCCGGATCTGACCGGGATGTTCGCAGACAACGAGTCGAGCAGCATGGGCGCGTCGCTTGCGTTGAAAGCTCGGTCGGAGACTCGTGTGCGGGTGGTGGCGTTTGATGCGAACGAACAACTGATCGCGGACCTTCGGCATCGCCATCTCGACGGCTTGTTGGTGCAGGACCCGCTGCGAATGGGCTACGAAGCGACGCGCGCGATCGCACTGACGCTGCGCAATGAAACACCGCCAAAGCATGTCGACAGCGGAATCGTATTGGTGACTCGCGCCGATCTCGAACGGCCCGAGGTTATCCCGCTGCTGTTTCCGGACATCAAGAAGTACTTGGGCAGTTCGGTTGCTAACAAGTAAGTGTTATGATCAAAGGAACGGGCCACCCTAGCTCAGCTGGTAGAGCGGCTGATTCGTAATCAGCAGGTCGCCGGTTCAATCCCGGCGGGTGGCTCCATCCTTTCAATAACTTAACCGCTGAGATCGCTTACCTTCTCTCGACTGTTGTTCAAAATACCCGGTTCTGCGGACCCTGCGAAAACGCGGTGACTTCCGCAGGGTTACATCCGCTCGTATGGGTCAAGCGACTTACTTGACCGGGGTGCCATCCGCGGCGACCTTTACCTCCGTTGGCTTGCCTTTCACTACAAGCTCAGCCTCGTATGCGACATTGCCGTTTTCCTTCACCGTCTCGACCTTTTTCACCGAGCCGCCAGCTGCCCTCTTCGTGATCGCTGCCCTCGCTCCCTCCGGGATACTGTCCAGAGTGACTTCCTGCTCAACCGAAAGAACAGAACCGTCCGAGCGGATCAGCAGATCGCGGGCTTTCCCGTCAACCTTCGTCTCTAGTTCATAAACCGTCTTGCCCTTCTCGACTTCTTTCGTAATACCAACCATGGTCGCGTTTTTCGTCTCTGCCTGGACAGTCTTCTGAACCGCCGCAGGCGTATCTTGCAGACGGACCTTGGTTTCAGCGCCGTACAGTGAAGCGGCGCCGATGAGCATCAAACAGATGATATGTTTCATATCAACCTCCACCTTCAGTGTGGATAGAAATTCTGAAGAACCCCTGAATGCCGGCTATCGATTTCGCATGACGCGGCAATCCAACGACCGATTATTTGAATACCGCAACGAGCGCACCGGCATCTCGTGAACCTTTCTCGCGAGCGGCCCAACGACCGGCGAAGACTACAGCGCGTGCCACGACATGCTCACCGCGGATGAAGCGTCGGCCGAGGTCCTTAAACCTCTCGGTCTCGCTAAACCGATTCGCGACATTACAAAGCGCTGAATGTCTTGACATTCGGTATTCAGCCCGGGAACTCTCACCGCTGTGGTGCCCGAAGCACTCGGTTCTCTTCGCGCACGTAATCGATCATCTGCAGATGGCCTTGATCATCCATCCGCCGACAGCGACCAGTACAAACCGGAACTGATCGAGCAGTTTTGGCATTCTGTCGCTTCATTATCCACGCCCGCAATCGCCGGGGTACTACCGGGAAATTCTTCAAGGCGGCCCCGTTTTCGGACTATACGGGTTCGAGTCCTTATGCGCCCACCACCCTCCCTTACACACTTCAGCCTTTTCTCGCGTCCCGACGACCTTTTCTAGTTAAATCTGGAACATCTTCGGGCATCGTATAGTACCGTGAGTGACTATTTAGATCGCTTGCCCAGCCACTGCGTACTAGTTCCGTAAAACGCGACGTGCTATTGAACTTGTCATTTGTCTGAACGACTATGGTTCGTACTGCTATTGTGATCGCTTTAGGCTCGAAGTTACGCCATGCTGTGTGACGGCGTCGCTGGGCCGATTGCTGTCGGAGGGACAGTGGCTGCTGACAACTTTCCTTGGTTTGCTTTGCGGGTGAGGTCAAATTTCGAAAACACAACATCAACCCTGTTACGTAATCAGGGTTTTGATGTGTTCCAACCGTGTTATCGGCAACGTCGAAAGTGGACGGATCGTTATAAAGAAGTTGAATTACCCATGTTTCCGGGCTACACATTTTGTCGCCTGGACCTAAATGATCGCCTCCCGGTGCTAAAAACTCCTGGGGTGGTAGACCTTGTTCGTTTTGGACGAAACATTCTTCCCGTCGATCCGGTAGAGTTAGAGCAAATCAGACGCGTGGCTGAGAGTCGGTTCGCGGCCGAGCCGATCCCGTTCCTGAGGGTTGGACAATTGGTAGAGGTCGCCTTCGGACCGCTAACGAATTGTCAGGGTATTCTGATCCAGCTGAAAGGTTCGAGCCGATTGGTCGTATCGGTGAGCCTCCTACAGCGCTCGGTGGCTGTTGAAATGAATACTGACTGGGTGAGGCCGATTGAGCCCGTCATTCCTCAGTCCCTGCCCGCCTAGGCACCTCTCTCCTTACGAAAATTGTGAACTAAGCGGGAATTTTTAGTGAAAACGAAATACAGGCTTGACCCATTCGCATCGAATGTGGTACTGTTCGAGCGAATATTACATTAGTATATAGAAAAGGTACTAAGAGGGTCGACCCTGCCTGATTCGCCACGTCCGAACTCGCCCGCTATCCAGATGTGGCTACTGCAGGACGCGCCGTCACATTTACGCGCGTATTTCACCCCGCCTTCGCCCGAGCTCCAATGGGTGGCTCTCATTCCCGCCTCCATCCGATCCAAGGATCTCGAGCTTGTGTTCCGTCTTACGAATTCTTCCGACGGCATTCTTTCGCGAGAACTTCCAGACGGTTCTTTGTTGCTTTGCGGTCCCATGACTCCTTCCATGAGTACTGAAGCTCGACCTGGCTATGAGCCTAGGCCAACCAGACAACCTTCCTCAGTGAACCGGCGAAGTTAGTCAATCCGTTCTCAGTATAACGAAACTTTAATCCCAGAATTAATTCTCGAGTACCATGACGCCGGGGAATTCACCCAATCGGCGGTCCCATTGACACTAAGTCCAGCCCTGGGTTTTACTGAAATCCTACTCAGGTGCGCTTCTAAGGAAAAGGCTCATCTGTGGGTAAAAGGGCGGTAGCTTGTCCTTACCTGCAGCTCGACAAATATAGCAACAATTTGCTGAACTGCTGGAAAGACCCTAAATGGCTGACACGTACGCTCTGAGTGAGCCCCGCCAGTTCTGACAATCCCGAGTTATGTCGTCGGCCTTTGCGCTAAATCGCAGCCCAATTGTGGCTGAAGAATCCACCCTAAACGCAGGCATTCCTGCTTTAATTCTCGGTTCTGGGCTGACAGCGACCGGCGTAATCCGAACGCTAGGCCGAGCCGGAATTCCACTATTTTGCGTCGGTTACGGATCCGATTGGCTGAAGGCTTCCCGCTGGTTTCGCCCTCTGCCGTTTCGTGCAAACTCGAAACCGAAGCCTAAAGATCTTGTTCCGTTCCTCGAAAGTCTTCCCCTTGAGCGCGCTGTGCTTGTCCCGTGTGCAGACGACTGGTTGCGAGCGGTAGGCGGGTTGCCTCGCAAGCTCGCTGCTCGCTTCCCGTCGAGTATTGCTCCGAGCCAGGCCATCGAGACCTGCGTCGACAAGTGGCAGTTTGCGCAGATGTTGAAAGAGGAGCAGGTCCCGCACCCTCAGACAAGAATCCTGGAGTCGTTGGACGAGCTTGAATCGTTGCCGGAATCGAGCTTCACGAACTCGTTCCTGAAGCCGATCGCATCCCTCGAGTTTGGGCGCCGACATAAAGTCAAAGCCTTTCTGATTCGGGACAAGCCAGATGCTGTCAATTGCATGCGGACCAAAGCTTTCCCCTCGGACTATCCGATCATGCTGCAGGAGTACATTCCGGGGCCGCCCACCAACCACTACTTCGTCGATGGCTTTGTCGATCGCTATGGTTTCGTTCAGGCCCTCTTCGCCCGGCAGCGCCTGCGCATGTATCCACCATGGCTCGGAAACAGCACGCTCATGGAAACCGTGGGACTCGAATCTGTAGCCGGAGCAGTGGAGAGCATCGAAAGGATTGTAAAGGCGATCAAGTATCGCGGCATCTTCAGTGCCGAGTTCAAGCTCGACGACCGCGATGGGTACTTCAAGATCCTCGAGATTAACGCCCGGCCCTGGTGGTACGTCGAGTTTGCCTCTCGGGCCAAGGTCGATGTTTGCAGCATGGCGTATCGGGACGCGCTTGAGTTGCCGGTCCATCCTGTTCACACATATCAGCGAGCTTTGCGGTGCGTTTACCTCCCGAAGGACTTCAAGGCATTTCGGCATGAGCGCAATGGCAGCAGTGGGCTCACGTCGTGGATTAGTTCCTGGATTGGCGTGGAAGATGCCGTGTTCTGTTGGGATGATCCCGGACCGGCTCTTGCCTACGTAACAGAATTCTTTCGAGACAACTTCGGCAGGAAGGGCAACGCTTGAGTTCAAAGCTTCAGGTTCGGTATCTGACGGAAGGTGAGTACGGCCTCTGGAACAACCTGGTAGCCGCCTCTCCGGAAGGCAGCATTTACGCGATGCCCGAGTACCTGGATGTTCTGTGCACCGAGGCCGATGCCCAGTTCCGCATCCTGGTAGCCGAGCGGAGTGGCGAGATCGTTGGTGGGCTCCCCTTGTTTGAGCGTCGCAACTGGTGCGGGTCATACGTGATGGGCCGCCTGCTGCTCTACTACTGCGGCTTCATTCTGAAGCCGCATCCGAGCAAGTACCCTTCCGAGCGAACGTCCCGGTCGCTTGAAGTGGTGGGCGCTCTCGAAGAGGCTCTCCGTCGCGAGCGGTATGGTCGAGTCGAGCTCAAGAGCCGGCATACATTCACCGACACGCGAGTGCTGCAAGAGAGAGGCTGGCGTGTCTGGCCAAGCTACAGTTACCTCGTGCCCCTTCGTGATCTGGATACGTGCTGGTCGCGAATCGAGCAGAACCTCAGAAGGCTGATCAATCGCTGTGAAACCCAGGGCGTCACGTTCCACGATGATGACGACTTTGAAAGCTTCTATCGTCTCCACGAGCTCACGCACCAGCGCAAGGGCGCTGCCCTGTACTTGCCGCGCGAGAACTTCAGAAGATACTTTCAAAAACTGCGACGCTTAGACCTTGCTCGTCTCTTTCATGCGCGCACAGCCGACGGGCGAGTGATGTCGAGCCAGATGGTGCTGCTGGGAGCGCACCCTGTCTGCCACACCATCAGTGCCGCAGCCGATCCCGAGTTTCTCAAATCCGGCGCGACAGCCTTTCTGCGCTGGCGTTCGTTCCAGCAAATCTCGCAACTGGGGTACGAAGCCAACGACCTGACTGACGCCCAACTGAACTCGGTGACGCACTTCAAGAGCCAGTTCGGTGGCGACCTGGTTCTCAACCTGATTCTGCGATTACCGGACCGGCCGCTGTTCCAGGCACAGGCTTTCGTACTGCGAGCAGGTAGTTTTGCCAAGCGACGGGTCCGCAACATGATCACGGCACTCAGGCGCTTGCCGCAACTGGCGCCGCAACCGCAACAATGACCACCGGAAGCGATCTGATCTGCTCGACGCTGGCTGCACTCGGCGTTCAACATGCCTTCGGCTTGCCGGGTACGCAGAACACACTCTTCTTCGACGCGTTACGCCGGTCGTCGTTGAGGGTTGTGGTTCCCGTCCATGAGCTTGCCGCCGCGTTCATGGCGTGCG
>DASQVJ010000120.1:0-6354 GCA_035640835.1 Bryobacteraceae bacterium | reverse complement strand
GACCTCAAGACAGTGCTTCGTGCCCGTTGAACCTGCTTCGAGAGTCTCGAGCGGCTTCGCCATGTAATCGCGCGGGCTTGCGAGCGACGCAAGGTGCATCACGACGTTGACATTGCCGCCAATCTCGAACGTCCTGGTGACGTCGACTTCGAAGAATTCCCACTTCGAATGCTTGCTCAAGTGCTCAATGTTCTCAGGGGATCCAGTGATGAAGTTGTCCAAACCAACAACCTGGTGGCCCTCCTGCAGCAGGTAGTCACAGAGATGCGAACCGATGAATCCTGCAGCCCCCGAAATGACGTATCGCAATCAGCCTCCCTTACACAATCATGGTACATTCAGGGTAAATGCACCATCCGGCGTGGTGGGAAGTGGTGATCTTCCTCGTACTTGGGATCACTTCCCTTGTAGTATTCAGCCGGCGGCTTTCCCCTGTACTCGTCACTATCCTTCGGTCAAAACCCGACCCTGGTTGGACCTTATCTCCTATCGGCAAGCGAGTGTGGGACTTTACATGGGAAGTGCTGCTTCAGGCCAAAGTCATTCGAGAGCGGCCCGTGGCAGGGATCGCCCATGCGTTCGTGTTTTGGGGTTTCCTTGCCTTCGCGTTTGTGACCTTAAACCATTTTGCCTCCGCTTTGGGGCTTGGTTTCCTCTCGATAGACAGCTTTTTTGGCCGAGTGTATTTTACCGTTGTTGCGATTTTTGCGCTTGCTGTGCTTGCATCGATCGGCTATCTGGCTTGGCGAAGGTTTGTCGAGAAGCCGCGCTGGCTCGGGAGCGTTTCGGTGGAGTCGGGAATCATCGCTGGCCTGATTGCGGCGCTCATGATCACGTATCTGGTGAGCCTGTATCTGCCCGAGAGTTCGGTTGGCGGTCGCGTGAACTGGTGGCTGCACACGTTGGCGTTGCTGGTGTTCCTGCCTTTGATCCCGAAGACAAAACATCTCCACCTGCTCTTGAGCCCGATGACGATCTTTTTATCGCGCGGCGGCTTCAGTAAGATTCGGCCGCTCGTAGGCGACGAAGACTTCGGAATCATTACGGGCAAGGATCTGACTCAAATCGATGCGTTGCAGGTGTTCTCGTGCGTCGAGTGCGGGCGCTGCACGGAGCACTGTCCCGCGAACAACACGGGCAAGGTGCTCGACCCGAAGAAAATTGCGCTAGGCGTACGGCAGTATCTGCGAGACAACGGCCCGAACTCGGAGGTGCCGATTGTCGGGAATTATGTGCTCGAGGAAGCGCTGTTTCAATGTACGAGCTGCGGTGCGTGTGAGTATCAATGTCCGGTTGGCATCGAGCATCTGCCGCTCATCATCGGGATGCGGCGCGGTCGAGTGAACACGGGCGAGTGGGAAGACGAGTATGGTGGCAAGCTGTTCCACAATCTCGAGCGCAATGGGAACTCGCTTGGCTTCGGGCAGCTTGAACGCGACAAGTTCATCAAGAAAGCTCAGCTGCCGCTGTATGACGGGACGCAGGACTATTGCCTGTGGCTCGGCTGCATGGGTGCTTATGATCCGAGGGGTCGGGAGATCATCGAGTCGTTCGCGGAGGTGATGCGGCATATCGGGAAGACATTCGGTGTGCTGAAGAAGGAAAAGTGCACCGGTGATCCGGTACGCCGACTCGGCAACGACTACCTTCTCGGCCAGCTCGCCGAGTTTAACCAGCAGCAGATTCAGGGGAGTCGGGCGACGCTGATGGTCAGCATCTGCCCGCATTGCGTCCGCACCATGACCGAGGACTGGAAAGAGTTCGGAATCGACGTGACGGTGGAGCATCACAGCGAGTTCCTTGCGCGGAACTTGAATCAGCTGCCTGCCGGCACGGCGGAACGGCTGAAAGTCGCGTTTCACGATCCGTGCTACCTCGGCCGCTATCGCGGGAAGTATGACGAGCCCCGGAGCGTGATCGACCTGGTAGGTCATGAGACGGATCCGGAGCGATCGAGAGAGCGGTCGTTTTGTTGCGGTGCCGGGGGCGGATTGGCGTTCCTCGGCGAAGAACAAGGGAAGCGGGTCAGCATCGAGCGGGCCGAGCAATTGCTGGCGACGGGTGCCCATGTGATCGGCGCGGCCTGCCCGTTCTGCAACACAATGTTCCGGGATGCCCTGGTGCAGCTGTCACCGACGCCACCAAAGCTCCTGGATATCGCGCAGATTGCAGCGTCGGCGATTCCGAAGGGGGCCGATGCTGCGGCTCCGGATGCTTCCGCCAGAAGCTGAAATTCGCTATACTGATTGGTGACCCGCCTGTTAGTTCTTCCTTGAAAGGGCGCGTAGCTCAATTGGCAGAGCAAGTGACTCTTAATCACTAGGTTGTAGGTTCGATTCCTACCGCGCTCACCAGTCCTTTCAACAAAACCGTTTGAATTCGGCGCCAGCCGGCCGATGCTGAGCAGATACACTGAGCTCGCAGCGAGTGATCGGAAGTGCGACACTTCGTCTCAAGCCCGACTCTTCCGGACCGAAGCTTCTATTCCCTTTGAATCTAAAAACTTGTGTAGTCGGCCGTGTATGGCACGAGACCTGCACTCAAAAACGGCAGAACGAGCTGTCGACTCGACAGCTGTGCCGAACACGGGACCATAAACATGCCAGTACAACAACCCACCGAGATCAAAGCAAAAGGCAGCCAGGGCCAGGCCGAGATCTTGCAACGTCGATTCCTTGCTCTTGACGACAAAGTCCGCTCAGAGCTTGTGATCGCGCTCAATCAGATTCTCGCCGACACCATGTCATTGCGTGATCTGTACAAGAAGCATCACTGGCAAACGTCGGGCACTCATTTTTATGAACTGCATCTGCTGTTTGACAAGCACTACGAGGAGCAATCGGAACTGATTGACATCATCGGGGAACGCATCCAAACGCTTGGGGGAGATGCGGTGGCGATTGCTGCAGATGTCGCCGAAAGAACGAACATTCCGCGTCCGCCTCTGCGGCACGAGCAAGTCGGATCCCAGCTGTTTCGGCTTGCGCAAGCTCACGAGATTGTCATCGGGCAAACCCGCACCGCGGTTCGCAGAGCCACCGAACTCGGGGATGAGGGTACGAATGACGTCCTGGTGAGCAACGTTCTGAGACTGAATGAAAAGCAGGTCTGGTTTATCGCCCAGCAACTGAGTGGGAACTCGGTCTAGTGGTTCACGTTAAATGTGTTTACTAGAATAAATTAGTAACAGAATATTCACAACGCTCAGTAACAGAATATTCACGCAACTAAGCTTCGGACTTTCTGCTCAAAGGTACTAGTTGTGCTCGATCGAGCACACGTGCTAGAGGTTCTTTCCTTTGAGGAGTTGTCCTGTGCTTCGCCAGTCCATTTATATTCGCAGTGCGTGGATGTTCTGCCTTTTCTATTCCCTATCGTCCTCTCCGATACGAGCGCAAGTAGATGTGGGTCGTGTAAGTGGGACCGTCGCTGATACAACTGGTGCCGTAATTCCAGGCGCTACCGTTACGGTGAAGAATGAAAAGACCGGATTAGAGCGACATGTTACGGCTTCAGAGAGTGGGTTCTACGTCGTCCCTCAATTACTTCCGGGTTCTTACACCGTGACGGGGTCTATGCAGGGACTGAGTCCAGCTGAAGTGCGCAACGTGCAGCTTCAGGTCGGTCAGGCACGCACGGTCGACCTGGTCATGCAGCCCGCGGAGGCCAGGACCGAGGTGACCGTATCTGCCGGCAGTCTCTCGGACGTCGAGACGGAATCGGCTGCGATGGGCGTGAACGTGCCCGCCCGCGAGGTCGCAAACCTTCCGCTAAATGGCCGCCAGATTTCGCAACTTTATCTGCTTACACCTGGGGCAACCAATAGCGGAGGCGGGAATTTCGACAACATCCGCTTCAGCGGGCGTTCGAATCAACAAAATGAAATTCGATACGACGGAGTCGAGGGAACCTCGATTATCGATGCGTCGCCAGGCAACTTGAACGGCGAGATCTCATCCCCTTTCCGTCTCCAGGCGAGCCTGGAAACCGTTCAGGAATTTCGTGTTGAAAGCAACAACTATCCGGCGGAGTTTGGCACCGGGACGGGCGGACAGATCAGCGTGATCACCCGTTCCGGCAGCAATGAGTTTCACGGCAGCTTATTCGAATACCTTAGAAATGAAAAGCTCGATGCGCGCAATTTCTTTGCTGGGGCGACGAAGGACAAGCTCCGACTGAACCAGTTCGGAGGCTCGATCGGTGGCCCGATCCTGAAAGAAAAGCTCTTCTTCTTCGCCAGCTACGAGGGACTACGCCAGCGGATCGGCATTCCGTTCGTGGAAGCCACGTTGAGCCAGGCGGCACGAAGGCAGGCGGTGCCCGCAATCCAGCCTCTCTTACCGGCCTTTCCGATCGGGCAGACTCCAACAGACAATGCGCTTTTGGACATCGTCCGCTTCACTGGTTTCGCGAACGTGGACGAGAATCAGGGCAGCTTTCGTCTCGATTGGCGAGCCACCGAGAAGCTGACGTTTTACGCCCGATATCAACGTGATCAAGGCGAGAACCTGCAGACGCAAAACTCGAGCGGCTTCAACGCATCGGGCGCAAGTTCCGACTTTCGGACCGGTGCGTTCCAGGCGATTGCCGTGCCTCAGAACGCAGTCTTGAACGTTCAGTACCTGATCTCGCCGACGATGATCAATGAGTTCAAATTCGGCGTGAATGGGAACAAAACGCGAACCAACGCTATTCCGCCTCATATTCCTGGCGTGGATCTCACGGGTACCACGATCAATACTTCAGGTAGCGTCGCACTCGGCGGCATCGGAGGCCAGGGCGGGTCTGCCGGTATCGTGATCCCCACCGGTTTGGTGCGCGCCAACAGTGCCACAAACGGTCGGGGACAGCCTTACACGGCCTACACCTTACCGATCGTCGATAACCTGAGCGTGGTTCACGGCAATCACAACATGAAGTTTGGATTCGAGTTCAGACCGATCCGCTTGTGGACCGACCGGCTTGGAGGAACCACGTACACGTTTCCAAACGTCAGTGCATTCCTGGCGAACCAGCCATCACAGATCCAGTATCTCGGCGACGTGAGCGCTCCCAGTCCTTTCAATGGCGGGGTGACGGGGAACCGGCTCGCCAAGCAGGAATACTACGTTGGCTACGCGCAGGATGAATGGAGGATTCGTCCCAACCTGACCCTCAACTACGGGTTGCGCTACGAATACTACTCGGTGCTGCGCGAAGATAAAAATCGCGACGTCATCTTCAACACCGTCACTGGTCAGATCGATCCGCCGAATCGCTACTTTTACAAGAGTTCACCTCGCAACTTCGGACCGCGGCTCGCGATCGCATGGTCGCCTGAACGCTTCGCGAACCGAACGGTGTTTCGCGTAGGAGCTGGCTACTACTTCGGTCCAGGCCAAACGGAAGATCTGATTCAGCCGATCGAAAGCGATCGCCTCAGCCGAACCATCACCTCCGGATCACTGCTGACCTATCCATTGAACGTGCCGGCTGTGATCTCCGGATATGACATCAATGATCCGAACCTGCAGTTTCAACCCCGCGCTTATGACCCGAGTTATCGAGTTCCCGAGCGCGTGCTTTCGTACACCGCAAGCATTCAACAACAGCTCCCCGGGAACAGCGTGTTGACCGTCGCTTATGTCGGCAGCCAGGGGCGGAACCTATTTCTTCGAAGCTGGTCGAACCGGATCATCGGGGTTGATCCGACACCCGTCGTGAGCGCGACCGGTTCTGTCTCCGCACGCGCGATACGCCAGTTTGGCAACCGCTTCGCAGAAGTCGACTACAAAACGAGCGGCGGGTCCGACAACTACAATGCGATGCAAATGACCTTCAACCGCCGATTCACACAGGGCTTCACATTCGGCTCGCAATACACGTGGTCCCACAGCCTCGGAACGACAGGCGGCTCCAATGAAGCTCGCACGGCGCAGAATCCTACCTGCTTCGATTGCGAGTACGGCAGCAACAACTTCGACGTGCGCCACACGTTCAATGCGAGCCTGCTGTATGAGGTTCCTTATGGTCGAGGCCGTCGCTGGGGTGGCGATCTTAACCGTGCTGTAGATGCCGCCGTGGGTGGCTGGACCGTTGGCAGTCTCATCAATGCTCGCACCGGTGTGCCGATCGAGGTCAACATCGTTCGACCCGATACCGCTTTCCAGCAGGTTTCGACAGGTCGCTACTTCTCGTCCATCAACGCTACTCAAGCTCAGAGCGGTGATTACATTGCTGTGGTCAATACTCCGGGCGGCGGTAGCAGCCGGAACATCCGTCGGCCTGACGTAGTGCCGGGCGTCGACCCGTACATCCAAAGCGGCGGACTGAGGTTCGTCAATCCTGCGGCCTTCGCCATGCCTCAACCCGGCA
>DASQVJ010000119.1:0-4368 GCA_035640835.1 Bryobacteraceae bacterium | reverse complement strand
TCGTCATTCACAGACGACGAGCTCGATAAGGTGATTCTTCCGCTGCTGAGGTAGCGTCTTTATTTTTGTAGACATGCGACAACTGGCGACTTTAGCGATTTTGTTGGCGGGCTCAGTGTCCGCGTTTGGGCAGTACACGGTGGGCAAGGCGAGTGCTCCGCCTGCTGCGGTGAGCCCTGGGATTCTGGAAGTGCTCTCGAAAGACGGGATTCAGATTAAGAATGGCGACAAAGTGTACGCCGAGATCTGGTTCCGCAAGACGATACCGGCAGCTCCAAAGACAACGGAAGACAACGTTACCCTTCCCACGATTCCGCATGGGGCGCTAATCGGCGTCATCAACTTTCCTGCAAACGCCTCAGACCGCCGAGGTCACAGGGTTCCTGCAGGTGTGTACACGCTGCGTTACAGCATGTTCCCGCAGAACGGCGATCATCAGGGTGTGTCGCCCCAGCGTGACTTTTTGCTGATCACCAAGGCGTCCGACGACACCGATCCGAATGCGACGCCCAGCTGGAAAGCGCTCACGGAAGCCAGTAGCAAATCGATGGGCATACCGCATCCTGGTGTGTTCAGCATCTGGCGCGGAGAAGCGGGCAAGGATGGCCTTGTTCAGGAAGGCGAGCACGATTGGGTGTTGCACGCCACGGTCGGCAACACGCCCATCGCGATGATTGTGATTGGAAAGGCGGAAGGCTAAACGGCTTTCTCGTCGCGGACCATGGCCGGGAAAGCTGGCCCTCGCCGCAATTGTCATTGCAGGCAGGGCAGAGGGCCAACCGGCCTTGTCGCCGCGTGTCTGCTGCTCACAAAAAAGGCTGGACTCGGATAGGGCCGTTTAACCGCGTTTGTGCCGCGCGGGGAAGTCCCATGCCGGAGACACCCGAACAGCGGCAGTGGATAGACTGCTACGCCAGGAAGGGATCGGTGAATTCTTAAGCCGTCTGAGTAGCTTCGGCTTCGGTTTCGGAGAAATCTTCTTCAGGTTCCAGTGACGCGATATCGTCATCTGGGTTTCGGATGCCGGCTTCTTTGTTCTGCTTGCGCATCAGCCGCTTCTGCTGCTTCTCCGCCTGCCTCTCTTTTCGTTCTTGCTCTTTTTGCCGTTTTTTGAAGGTTTGTGGTCCGCGACCAGCCATAGGTGCTCCCGGAATTGTCCTTGTTAGGACGGCCGAGCGCTAGTTGCCCGGCCATTCAGTTGTGAGACTCTAATCGAAAATTAGAGTTAATTACCAGCGTGCGCGGCCGCCGCCACCGTTTCCACGACCACGGTTGCCACCGCCGCCACTGCGATTTCCGCCAAATCCGCCGCCACCACCGCCATTCGACGGTTTCGGACGTGCTTCGTTCACGTTAAGCGCACGGCCGTTGAGCTCGGCGCCATTCAGTTGAGAAATTGCGGTCTGTGCTTCTGGAGCATTCTCCATTTCGACGAATGCAAAACCACGCGATTGACCGGTGTCACGATCTGTCACAACGCTGACGCGTGCTACTTGGCCATAATATGCGAACGCAGCATACAAATCATCCTGCGTTGTGGAATAGCTGAGATTTCCGACAAAGATGTTAGTCACCATCTTGTTCCTTGAATCGAGAATTAGTCTTTGTCAGACTCGCGAGGACCCAAACTGAATAAGGATGAGAAACGAGGCGCGCCGGAAGGCAAACGAAACTGAAAACGGATGCGGGCAAAGACACCCTCAGGTTAGCACACCATGCTCCAAATCCCAAGCACCGCTCCACGCGGATCGAACGATTCAGTGAGCCCAGTCACATAAGTGTAATGCGCTCATAGTGGAGCAGTGCCTTGGGTAACCTCTAGAAGAACACCCTCAACCGCGACTCGATCTGCCTTGGATCGAAGGTGCCGCCCATCATGTTCCAGGTGCCGAAACTATCGTTCTGCACCATCCCGACCTGGATTCCGCGTGCCGGATTCGGCGTCAGGTACGTGCTTCCGAGTCCCGCGTTGAAATTCGGTCGAAGCTGCACATTATTCAGCAGGTTCGAGGCTCTGCGGAGAGCTGCAAGCGGACTCGCTCGGTGAAGCCGATCTCCTTTTGCAAGCTCATATTCATGTTGAACCGTCCGGGTCCACGCAGGTCCTCGTACCCTTGGGCGGCGTTCCCATACCAGTAGATGTCCTGGCCGATAGTGCCGTTCGGGAACTGCACCGAGCGACCCCGAAAGGCGTCGCTCGAGTACTTCAGCAAGCAATAATGGCAAACCGTGACCTGACGTCCGCTGGGCAGAGTCACCGTGCGATCCGCCGCGTTCGGGCTGTTGTACCAGCGCTGCAGCTGCTTGGGGATCTGCAAGGTGCCGGGGGTTCGCGCCGTTCGGCGCGATGTTGCGTTTCCATCGCTCGAGAAGAGCGGGAGGCAGAAGCAATGAAACTAGTGCGCTGCGACGACCTCGGCCGATTTTCGCTGCGCTCGGAAAAACTCTTCGTACCAGCTAACTGTTTCCCGCAATCCTTGCTCGAGCGTGAACTGTGGCTCCCAGGCAAGTTCTCGTCTGGCCTTTGCCGCCGACAACCACTGATCGGGAATCTCGCCCCGGTTTTCGCCGAGAATTTTCGGCTGCAGGTCTTCACGACCCATCGCCCGCAAGATCGCCGCGGTGATCTCGAGCACGCTTAAAGGCACATCGCTCGAGAAGTTGTAGGCGTCTCCAGGCCGTTGCTCGGTGATCATCCGTTCGGCCAGCACCATATACGCCTGCACGGCATCACGCACATAGAAGTAATCGCGACGCAGCGTCCCATCGGTGCGGATGATCGGAGCCTCGTTCTGCAGCACCGAGCGAATCGTGCCCGGAACGATTCGAGCAAAGTTCAAATCTCCGCCACCGTACAAGTTCCCACAGCGCGTGATACTGACCGGCAGCCCCAAGCTCTTCGCATAGCTGTTCGCCACCAGGTCTGCGCAGCTCTTCGAAGCATCGTATGGATGCTCGCCCCTCAGCGGAGTCGTCTCGTCGTACGGTAGCCGATCTGCAGTGCCATAGGCCTTGTCACTCGAAGCCACGATCACCGACTTCAGCAGAGGATGATGACGGCACGCTTCCAGCAGCATGTACGTGCCCCGTATATTCGCTTCGAAGGTCGAGAGCGGCGACCGGTTCGCAATCAACACCTGAGTCTGAGCGCCGAGATGGAACACCACTTCCACTTCATACTCGGCAAGAATGCGCTCGTGAATCGAGTAGTCCTCGAGCTCACCGCGAACGCTCGCAATCTTCGTGTCGAGCCCCCGCGCGTAGAGCAGCGAATAAGGTATTCGATCACGCACCAGCGCCACGACGTTTGCGCCGGCATCCACCAGCTCACCTACCAGCCACGACCCCAGTAGGCCAGTGGCGCCCGTCACGTAGACACTCCGGCCTTTCCAGATCTCTAGGCGCACTGAGCGGCTCTCCTCATCCATGGCAGCTCGCCCGCTGCCACCATCGATCTTAGATATTGCACATCACGCAGCGTGTCCATGCACTGCCAGAATCCATCATGCGGACGCACCCGCAGTTCACCATCAGCAGCCAGGCGCTCCAGCGGATCGCGCTCCAGGATGCAGTCTTCATCTTCCCTCAGGTAGTCGAACATGCCTTTGTTGAACACGAAGAAGCCGCCGTTGATCAAACCTCCGCCCACCGGCTTCTCCGCGAAAGAGGTCACTTTGTCGCCATCACACTCGAGTTCACCGAAACGAGATGGCGGACGCACACCGGTTACCGTCGCGAGCGCCCCGTGCGACTTGTGGAAGTTGTAAAGCTCCTCGATGTCCACGTCGCATACCGCGTCGCCATAGGTCAACATGAAAGTTTCGTTGTTGATGTACTTCTTAATGCGAGCGACGCGGCCGCCGGTCTGTGTTTTGGGACCCGTCTCGGCAAGCGTCACGCGCCAGTTCTCGGGCGCATGCCGGCTCAGCACGTTCACGCAAGGCTGATTGCCGAGAACGACTTCCGCATCGCACGTCCGCAGATGATAGTTCACGAAGTAATCGCGAATCACATCTCCTTTAAACCCGAGGCAGAGGATGAACCTCTGCACGCCGAAGCTCGCGTATGACGTCATGATGTGCCAGAGGATCGGATGTGTTCCGATCTCCACCATCGGTTTGGGCCGAAACTCGGTCTCTTCCTTGAGGCGCATGCCCATACCGCCACAAAGAATCACGACTGGGACGTCTTGCAACATAAACTCCTCCGAACCGATTCGCCTATCGATAAGCCGCACTCACGCCTTGTGCGCGGCACCAACGCCAAGTTTGATCCACCGCCCGATTCAACGGTGTGTAGACTTCCAGGCCCAGCTCGCGAGCCTTCGTGATCGACGGCACATAGCGGGATGAAACGCCCGGCGCATCC
>DASQVJ010000118.1:0-15715 GCA_035640835.1 Bryobacteraceae bacterium | reverse complement strand
TCACTAGCCGCGTGCCGCACAACGCGTGAAGCAGTCTCTGGGCGGGCACGCTACAGCAGGTTTCGCCACACAGGTGCTACAGTTTTCACCACAGTGCTGGCCGTCCTTGTCGTTCAGTTCAACAAGTTAAGTTCACGGGATCTGCGCCTGCACGCGCTTTGCCGAAGCGCCCGGTCCTTGTCTTACTGAATACAGTATTCGACGGCATGCGCCTCAGTCGCGTCCGGCACCTCCCAACGCTCGAGCAGCCGTTCAATTACAACTGGCGCAACCTTGGCCTGCCGATGCTGGTTTCTTCGGAATAGTTCCTCATGCGTGGTTTCGACATATACGATCCGGACGTGTGCACCGTATGCCGTCACCAAATCGACGATCTGACTCCTGATCTCTCAGCTGAGATTCGTCGCATTCCAAATGAAGTTGGTTCCGGCACGCAGCAGCACGCGCGCTCGTTCCCGCGCAGTCTGCACTGCCGCGCCTTGGTTGCCGGTCGCCCCTGCTCCGATCTCGTCGCGGATTCGATCCAGTGAAATCTGGGGAAGCGCTGGCCGGTGTCGAGCGATCCACGAATCCTTACGGGCGCCTGGGAGCCCCGACATGATGGTCACCTCGCAACGCGCTTCTTCATGGGCCCGATAATCGGGATCGCGGTCCGTTTTCCGGAAATATAAGAACCGGCTGTGCGATGAAGGAAACGCTCGCGGGACGTACAAGCAACCATGCTCACGGCAATACTCCCGAAACAGCTCAATCTGAGTTAACAACTCATCTCCATCGGAGCACTCGCGACCGAGCGCATCCGCACGAGCCAGCAAAGTCAATAAGTCACATCGCGCGGTCTGGCTGATCAGGAATGCCATGCGTTGCACGTCCGGCCGGTTGATCAGATAGAACGGCGATTGGTGGTATCGAACCAACGCGCAGATCTGTTCGCGAGTCGCGAAGTCCAGGTCCAAGTCCCACAGGATTCGCCTTGCAATAATGCCCCCACGTTGCGAGTGCCCGCGCGATGTAATCCGACCGTCCCCGGTTCGTGTGCACACAGGTTTCGCCACGTCGTGCAGCAGGGCCGCCGCAAAGACGATGTATCGTTCGGCGGCTGGAAGCGCACGAAATTCGTTGTCTGCCGCTAGCGCCTCCAGCACCATTCCCACGTGCGTCCAAACATCTCCCTCGGCGTGAAATACCGGATCCTGGGGGCAACCGTGCATCGCACGTATCCACTCGAATTCGTCAGTAAGATCCTGCCATCGAACCTGCCAGTCCGGTGGCGCCGGGCAATACAGTTCCGGAAGACTCATGCGAAAAGGTCGACGCCATCCAGGAGACCATTTGGCTCGATGGGACGGTCCATCCAATGTGAACCGGAGTCGACCACGGCCTGAAGAAAGCCTGGACGTACAAACTTGTACCGATCGGTCACAACTCCATTCTCTTCACGCTTCAAATACAGACCCTCGATCAGTTCGGCGGAGGAGAAGCGTGACGGGCCGATGTACGATTCGATATCGCGAATCCGCGCCACGGCTAGCACCGGAACCGATAAGACAGGAGAGCCCGACAGAAGATCGCGCCTTCGCTGAGTGTCCAGAAATGAGCCGGACTCGCGGTCCAGGATGTCGAACTCAAGAAAGTAGTGCGGCAGCCGGTCGTAGCTAATTGTATGACGGGCATACAGCCATTCGCCGTACATCACGTACCGTCGGCCCAGGATGCGGCGAAGTGCGTCGCAGTGATGGTTGGCCCACCGTTTGAACAGATCGAACTGGCGCTCTCGAGGCCCGCCTGTCAGTAGGTGCCCTCGGCTCTGCAGCACGAGACCACCGTCTTCATCAAAGCTAATCGCGGTGTTTGAGCCGTCGACCTTCTCTTCGATGACGAATGTTTGGCCAACCAGAGTCTCACGCGCGATCACTTTCAGGTCCTCGTCTCCAGGCTGAAGACGAGAACCCGACAGGTGCGGCGTTCTCGGATACTTCAGGATCGGCATCATCACCCCAGTCTGATCAACACGATGCGATGATTCAGGACGTGCTCGATCGTAGTCCGCACTCCGCCGGCGCGTTCTGCCATCTCCAGTAACTGATCGACGCCGAACAGATGCAGATGTCCGGGATTGTCGTCTGGCACGGATGGAACACTCAACAAAACGAACCGGCGAGCCATCGCGACGATGTGGGTCAACGCGATGTGTGGGTCATGGAGATGCTCAAGAACTTCAAGCGCTGTGACAATGTCGAAGGAACGCGCCGATAGTGCAGGCCGCTGAACGTCCATGCACGCAACCTGAAGCCGGTTGATCCCACCAGTGGCGACGGCGCCCAAATCTGCCGCGCGCCTCTCGCTGAGATCGACGGCAGTCACGCGCACATGAGGAAATGCGTCAAGCAGTGGCCAGAGAAATGTGCCACGACCGCTGCCGACGTCTAGCAGCGACTGCGGCTGGAGCCCTCGCAGGATTCCGAGCACCCGCTTCACTCGCGGGAGTTCCGCGTTGCTCTTGAATTTATGCAGGCGTAATCCGGCCTCAATGCCGTCGTGAATGCTTGCATTTGAATTGGCGAGACGGCCACGCACGAAAGCTTGAGCCAGCTCGGCGAAGTATCGATCTTCCATAGATCGCTCCAAGTTATGAGCTTAAGACTGCAGGAACACGCAGAAACTCATTGACAGCCCCACGGTCACGTGGTAACTTCCTTGAGGACAGGAGGCACCATGCGTCAAAATCGACCAGGCTCGAATCGACAATCTCGCTACGGCTTCGGCGCAGCACAAGGTGACTCGCTTTCTCTCTCCTTCGCCCGCGCCTGACAAGTTAACTCAGCCAAACAATCTGAAGGAGTCGCATGACGACCGAGGAGTTCTTGCGTCGGCACTTCTCCCGCATGGGCGCACGCCTGCACGTTGCTAAACCAGGCGAGTTTCAAAGGGAGAAGATCCGAATCAATATTGGCAGGGACCGCAGCGGCGAGTACTTCGACATTCGTTGTCAGTCTGGAGTCTCGCCTGAAATTCTCGACGTGCAGCCAGAGCGCCGTCATCTGGTGCTGATGGTGCGCGATGGGAGTGCGAAGAACAAGTTCCTGCTTGGCCGCGATGAACGTCACTGGTTTGCCGCCGCAGTACCGGGCGACAACGTGCACGACGTGCGCACCGCAATCGACAGTCTCAGACCCGTTGAGGTCGAAGGGCGTCGAGCTATTCGGCAAGGCGAGTGGTTCTTCGTTGCCGACCGCAGCGCCTCTCACAAAGGCGCTGTAATCCATCGCAACGAGCCGCTCAGCCGCGGTTCCGGAAGCAAGCCTCATATCTGCGAAGAGCTGATGAGGCACGGCGGCGAAACCGTCATGGTGTCTTCTGAGTACCCGACCGGAATTAGCCCGGTTGAGCAGGAGAGGCTCATCTCGACCGACGCGCGGCTGCGTGCTTTGGCCTGGCGTCGAATGACGCGTGACGCTGACGTTTACGCTCGTGGTGACGTTCGCCATCGAGACCACAAGACCATCTATCTCGATGGTTGGCATCGCGTTTACATGAATCGGGAGCGCATGGCGCGACACGCGCCGCAGATCGCGTTTCTCGACTAACCCGCCAGGCGTGCTGGCTTCGATCCGGCACGCCCGGTCGCCCTCCGGATCTTCATCCGGGCAAAGGTAGCCCGATCGTACCGGCGTTCGCCATAGAGGGTTGGTTATATCCAGCGCTCGTCGGAAACGATATCGCTTGTGATGTCGCACATTGGCGGACTGGTTTGAGTGCGAAAGTAATCAAGCGCGATGCGTGGGCAGATCGGCTTCGCGATCTCGATGGCCCGTGGGACGGTGATGCTGCCGCATTCGTTGCCTCGCGTGAGATCGAGACGTCGGGGTTTGAGCACTCACTCGGCACTATCGGGAGCGGGAATCATTTTGCTGAGCCACAAACGATCGAGAGCCTCACGGCATCGGACACGTTCGGAATCACCGACGGACGAAAGACGATGTTCCATTGCCCGATTCGCGGACCCCGTCCGGTCAGGTTCTGTTTTGCGTTATCGACGTGGCAAAGCGCAGGCTGAGCGCGGGCATCACAAAGAGGTTAAGCACTGTTGACGTAAACAGTCCTCCGAGAATCACCACTGCCATGGGATGTTCGATCTCGTGGCCGGGCTTGTTGCCACCGAGCGCAATGGGCAGCAAAGCGAGAGCGGTTGCCGCAGCCGTCATGAGGATGGGCACAAGCCTTTCCTCGGAACCACGAACAATCATCTCCCGGCCGAACTCAGCGCCCTCCTCCTCCACCAAGTGTCTGTAATGGCTAACAAGCATGACTCCGTTGCGTGCCGCGATGCCCAGTACGGTGACGAAGCCGACCAGTGATCCGAGAGATAAGATGCCGCCCGTCAGGAACGTGCTCGCGACACCACCGACTAAGGCGAAAGGCAAGCTGACGAACACGAGCATTGTCAGGCGTAGCGATCGAAAGTCGGTGAACAAAACAAGAAGAATTCCGCCAAGCGAAAGCGCCGACAGCGCAAGCAGCCGGTTCTGACTTGCCTGACGGGCCGCGTACTCGCCGAGCATTTCCGGGTGGTAACCGGCGTCGAAGCGAATCGCCCTGACACGCTGCTCGATATCGCGCGCCACGCTTCCGAGATCACGCCCCTTGGCGTTGCATGAGATGTCGATGCGCCTGCTGGCATTCTCATGCTGAATGATGTTCGGCGTTGGTGCGATCCGTAGATCTGCCACGTCGGCTAGAGGAACCTTGCCGCCGACCGGCGTATCGACCAGGATGCGGCCGAGGCTCGAGAGATCGGTGCGCCACTTCTGGTCACTCCAGACTGTGACGTCGAAGATCCTCTGGTCTTCGTATAACTCGCCAACCTTGGTGCCGCGGATGAACGTCATGGCTGCTCGCCGGACATCGCCCGGTGTCAGGCCGAAACGGAGGGCCGCCTCAGGCTTCACACGCACTTCGACTTGAGGGATCTCGACTTGTGGTTCGACCTGCAGGTTCGTGACTCCGTCAACACCGGCCATGACCGAGCCGATCTCGGCGGCCTTGGAGCGCAGTACGTCGAGGTTAGGTCCATAGAGACGAACCACGATGGCACCACTGCCACCTGAGAGAACCTCCTTGATCCGCTCTTTCAGGTATGTGAGCAAATCCCGGTACAGACCGGGATACCCGTCGACAATCGATTGAACCTTGGCCACCGTCGATTCATAATCCACTCGCGGATCAAGGCTGATCCAGAGCTCCGTGAAGTTCGGCCCCACGACTTCGTCGGCAACTTCAGCTCGTCCAATGTGCGAGCCGAAGTTTCGAACACCGGGCACCGAGCGGAGTTCCTTGCTTGCGCGCGCTGTGATCCGCTGCATTGCTTCGAGCGATGTGCCCGGCTTTTCGACCCAGTGCATTAGAAAGTCATACTCCTGAAAGTGCGGCAAGAACTCTTCGCCGAGCTGCGTGACGGTAAGTCCGGTCACCACAAAGATGGCTGCGAGTCCGACAACCAGCAACTTGGGACGCGCCAGCAATGCCGGCAACGATCGCCGGTATCTGCCCTTGAGCCACAGGACGAATCTCGTCTCGTGATGGTCTTGTTTGCTCGCGCGCGGCAGCAGCATCAGGCACAGTGCCGGCGTGACAATCAGGGCAACGGCCAGTGATGCAGTGACTGCAAGCACGTACGAGACAGCAAGCGGTCGAAAGAAGGCACCCGCCAAACCTTCGAGGAAGAAGACCGGGATAAAGACGAGGATCACGATCATGGTTGCGTAGACGACGGCGCTACGAACCTCGAGTGAAGCTTCGAGCACGACACGCCAGGCGGGGGTGGGATTGCCCGCGGCTTCGTTCTGCCGAAGGCGGCGCAACACGTTCTCAACGTCGATGATGGCATCGTCGACCACCTCGCCCAGAGCGATGGCGAGGCCGGCGATGACCATGGTGTTCAGGGTCGCGCCTCGCCAGTAGAGCACCAAGGCGGCGGTGACCAGTGACAGCGGGATGGCCGTGAGACTGATGAGCGCGGTTCGCCACTCGAACAGGAACAGCACGAGAATGATCGCGACCAGAATGCAACCCCAGATCAGTGCGTCCTTCAAGTTCTCGAGCGACATCTCAATGAAGGTTGCCGGCCGAAAAATTGCCGTGTCCAGGTACACGTCTTTCAGACCGGGCCGCAACGCCTCGATCGTTTTTTCAACATCGCGTGTAACCTGTAGTGTGTTCGCTCCAAGCTGCTTCTCGACGATCAGCAGCAGGCCTGGCTGATCGTTGATCACCGCATCTCCGATAGGGGGTTGGTGTCCCTCCACAACGTCGGCTACGGAGCCGATCGTTAGGGGAGCCGCCATTCCAGAAGCCGGGGCCTGAGTGGGACCGCTCTGCGACACAAGGGTCTGAGCAGGACCGCCCTGCTGACCGGCGGCACCGCTGCGGAAAGTGATCGGCACGTTCCGCAGGTCATCGGTCGTCCGGACCGCCGGCATATGAGTGACTGACAGCCGCTGGTTTGGCGTCTCGATAAAGCCTCCTGCAGCAGGCATCGTGGCGTCTTGCGTCACCCGGATAACGTCGGCCAGCGTGAGCCGGTAATCGCGCATCTTTTCGGGGTTGACGAGCACCTGAACCTGCCTGTCGCGCTGGCCCCAGATCGCCACGTTGGCAACACCCGGAATGGACATCAGCCGAGGTCGTACCGACCATCGAATCAGCGAGGTCATTTGCGTCTGCGACAGTTTGTCGGACCATACGCCGATCTTCATCACGCGGCTGGTGGACGACAAGGGCGACAAGACGACGGGCGTTTTTGCCAGCAGAGGCAGTTGGCCGGTCAAGGTCAGCAGCCTCTCTTGCACGAGCTGGCGGGCTGACATAAGCTCGACGCCTTCCTGGAAGATCAGCACAACCGAAGAGAGCCCCTGAACGGATTTAGAGCGCATGATCTTCATGCCCTTTACGCCATTCAACGCGTTCTCGATCGGCGTGCTGATGAGCGACTCCACCTCGATCGCTGACAGCCCCGGAGCTTCGGTCTGAATCTCAACGAGAAGAGGCGAGAACTCCGGGAAGACATCCATAGGCGTTGCGGGTATGACCCGGAACCCGATGATCAGAAGCAACACCGACAAGGCAACGACAACCCAGCGCAATTCCAGGGCAGTCTTGACGAGCGTTCTCATTTACCGGCTCCGAACTCCGTTCCAAACAATTCAGCCGCGCCGGAGGTAACCACACGGGCGTCGCGGGCAAGGCCACGCGCCAGAAAGGCAGAGCTTCCCTGTGTGTCGAGAACTTCCACTCGTTGCCGGCGGTAGGTGTGTTCAGGCTCGGCGATGTACACCCACGTCCCGCCATGAATGTCGTACAAGATGGCAGAGGCCGGGACCTCCAGGCTGTCACGGACCTTCGACGCGGCCGGCAGTTGCACGTTCAGGCGCTGTCCTGGCCGTAGCTGACGATCGGGATTGGGCAATTCGTAGTACAGGTCCACGGTGACCGCGAGCGGATCAGCCGTAGGAGGAGCAGGCACGCGTACCGCTTTGCGGACCGGTCCTCTACCGTCGAGACTGTGCACATTCACGGTCGAGAGATTGCGGAAGGTAGCAATATCGCCGGCATACACGGGAACACGAATCCACACGCGGCTGAAGTCGACCACCTCAAACAAGGGAGCGCCGGCTGCAACCGTCTGGCCCGGGGCGACCTGGACCTGCCGGATGATCCCACTGGCTGGAGCGGTGACGGTCATCTGCACATCGGCCTCGAGCGGCCGGGTGTTGATCTGCTGCAAACGATTCAGAGCGGCGTCGTGAGCTGCTTTGGCCTGTCCGAATTCCTGTTCGGCCGTATCTACGTTGCGCTGGCTACCGCCGAGGTCTCGGAGCAGTTGCCGCGCGCGTTCCAACTGTTGTGTCGCGTTGTCGAGCCGTGCTTTTGCCGCCTTCAGATCAGCTTCGAGAGTTACCCTGAGGTCGCGCTGAACTCCGGCCAAGGGCGTTAGGCGGAGTACCGGCTCGCCATCACGCAAGAGCCGCCCGGGCGTGAGGGTGCCTTCAAGAAGACTGATGGTCCCCGCGACCGGAGCGTTCACGATCAGAGTCTTCCCGGGAATCGGCATGACTTCGCCGGCGACGGAGGTCCTTACCGCGTAGTTTGAATCCACCGGCTGCTTCACCTCGATGCCGAGACGCTTCTCCGCCTCTGGCGTCAGCCGCACGCGCGTCAAATCGGATTCCTTCACGCGATTATCAACCTTGGCGGGCGCTGGCCCTGCCGCCTTAGACGTCTCCGCGCGAGGGCCGCAGCTCTGGCTCGACAGGCAAATAAATACGGCCAGGATGCTCAGTAGTGTTTCTCTCATCTAGTTCCGATACTCCGTTCCGACACTCCGTTCCAACTGCGCCTGGGCCCGTCTGACACCCGCTTCAAAGTCGACGACGCGCAACTCGGCGTCAATCAGTCCGCGAGTTTGCTCGAGGACAAAGAGGTAGGCCACATCTCCTTTCTTGTACTGGCCTTCCGCAAGAGTTGTGCCGCGCTGCAAAGGCTCGAGCACCTGCTCTCGCGTACGCCGGAGGAGTTCCTGCGCTTGCAGAAGCAGCTGTCGAGCTTCCGCGACCTCGAAGGCGACCGTCTGCTTCATAGCGAGATACTGGCGCGCAGCGATCTCCACATCAGCCTCGGCTCGAGCGACGAGGCCCTGATTGTGATTGAATATCGGGATCTCTGCGCTCAGGCCCGGCCCTGTCAGGACTCCGTGGGTTCCAATTCCTTTCGAGCTCAGTTGCGCGGTGAGCCAAAGCACCCGAGAGCGTTCCCAGCGCGCACGCTTCGCAGCCGTCGCGATCGAAAGTTCAATGGCTCGCAGATCCGGACGAGCCGCCATCGCTTTCTCCAGCAGCGCCTCGAGCGCAGGGGGTGGATCCGTTGGAGCAGGACTGGATCCGACATGTACTTCGGAACGGGCAACGGACAATCCTAAGGCCAATCGAAAGCGTTCCTGTGCCAGAGCAAGATCGTGGCGGAAGCGTGCTAGCTGCTCCTGGGCGTTGCCGACGTCCGAGCGAGCCAGAACGGTTTCGAGCTCTCCAATATCTCCAGCTCGAAGTCGCGCTTCGGTAATTTGCAAGATCTGCATCCGGAGATCAGCTGCCCGTTCCGCGATATCTAGGCGGGCAGTCGCCTGCACGAGATCAGCATGAGCGAAGCATGCATCACGAATGGTGTTCAGCCCGTTTTGAATGAGACTCTCGGCAAGCTGGTCGTAGGCAGCCTGGGCAAATGCCAGGCGACGAGGCCGCTGGATCATCATCTCAATCGGAAAATTGACGAGAATCTCCAACGGCTTCGCCCCAACAGGGAACAGCATGTCAAACCTGGGGTTCCTGAGCAGGCCGGCTTCCAGCAGGTCCGCTCGCGCCACTCCGAGCGCGCCGAGATCCGCGTATAATCGGCGATTGTTCCAAACGGCAATCGCCGCGGCATCCTCACAGGAAAGCGGCGAATCAAGATTTAGACCCGGCGGCAGTACTGGCTGATCAGATTGGATCGGCTGGCGTGGAAGGTTGAGACCGGTTCGGTTGACAAGGCCAAGGGCAGTGGCGCCCGAATCCGGCACTTGTCGCACCGCGCAGCCGCAGAACAACAACGCAAGGCAAAGTATAGCTCGATTGAACAAGAGTCGAGCAAGCAGGCCTGCTCTCATGGTTGAGAGCAGACCATACGAAGCTGAAGATTACCTGAATGGCCCGTTTCAGGCATTCTTCAGGTTGGTGGTGGACACTAGAAGCGTACGATGCGGGTGCTGGTAGTGGAAGACGATGCAACCGTAGCCTCCCTGCTGGAGACGGCCCTCAAGGAGGAAGGCGACTCCGTCGTGGTATCGCAGAACGGACTCGAAGCCATGGAGCTGGCACAGGCCCAGACGTATGAAGCCATTGTGCTCGATGTGTTGCTGCCCGGTCTCGACGGATTCACGATCGCACGACGGCTGCGGGAAAACGGCTGCCAGACGCCGATCCTGATGCTGACTGCGAGAGACGCCGATCGGGACATTGTCAATGGCCTGAACCTCGGAGCCGATGACTATCTGACGAAGCCCTTTTCTCTCGAGGTATTCTTCGCGAGGCTGCGCGCTGTCGCCCGGCGTGGCGCACTCCCGATCGCTTTTACGCTCTCGTCAGGCGACCTTCAACTCTCGACGGCAACACGCGAAGTGCATCGTGGTTCCCGCAAGCTGCAGCTGACAAGAACCGAATTCGCGCTTTTGGAACTGCTGCTTCGAGCCAGTGGACGTGTGATTCCTCGTGAGCAGATCATCGAGACTGTCTGGGGTTATGGGGCGGACATCGAGAACAACACGTTGGATGCGTTCGTTCACTCGCTACGCTCCAAAGTAGACGGGCCAGGTGAACCAAAGCTGATTCGGACGGTCCGCGGCGTGGGGTACACGCTTCGGGAAGCAGAGTAATGCTGTCGAGAGTTTCCATCAGAACTCGACTGACTCTTGTTTATACAGCACTCCTGTTCCTGGCATTGGTAGCATTCGCGTTCGGTGCGATTGCGCTGCTTCGATACAGACTGACGGCTCGTCTCGAAGCCTCTCTTGATCAGAAGATTCAGGGACTGGAAGCCTTTCTTCGCCGTGAAACAACGCCGGAAGGCGCGGCAGGAATTCCGGAAGAAGCCGTCGAGTATGCCTTCACGCAACCTGAAGGACACCTGATACATGTCACTGACATGGATGGGAATGTTGTTCTGCGTGGCGATGTCGTCACCCGGCCGGCCCTAACGCGCGTAAGGGATTTTGAACTATACGGACGCAAGTATCGGGCCTTCGCATCCGGATCGATGCAGCCAGTCGAGGAATCCGTACACGAGCTGCGGTTACTGCTGCTGTGGTCCGCTCCGCTGCTGCTGCTACTGATCGGCGGGAGCGCGTACCTCATCACGCGTCAGGCGCTGGCACCGGTGGACCGCATGACACAAGCGGCTACTGCGATCAGTGTGCACCACCTCGAGCATCGGCTCGCAGTTCCGAAATCGCGCGATGAGCTTAGTCGACTCGCGTCGGCCTGGAATGAAATGCTGTCGCGTCTGGAGGAGTCCGTCGGGCGGATGCGCCGTTTTACGACGGATGCCGCGCATGAACTGCGAACACCATTGACGGCGGTGCGAACAACTGCGGAACTTGCTTTACGCCGTCCGCGAAGCGCTGACGAATATCGGCAAGCGCTAAAGCAGGTGGTCGCTATCTCCGAGCAGATGACGCGCCTTGCGGATGATCTCCTGAGTCTTGCGCGCGCGGACGAACTCGTGCAACCCCTGAATCTGGAGACGCTGGACCTTCGTTTCGTGATCCGCGATGTGATTGACGAAATGGACCCGCTGTTCGCAGCCAAAGCGCAACAGATCGAAATGGTGGTGCCGGAAGATGCGGCGATCATCCGAGGCAACTATCGCGATATTGAAAGGTTATTAGCCTCGCTGGTTGAGAATGCGACCAAGTATACGCCTCATGGCGGGACAATTGCTGTGACGCTTCGGGCAGTCGACGACGCATTCGAACTCGATGTGGCAGACTCGGGCCCGGGCATCCCTGAAGAGGCACTGGCGCTTGTCTTTGACCGTTTTTATCGAGTGGATTCGTCGCGGGACAGAATGACCGGCGGACATGGCCTGGGGCTTGCGATAGCACGGCAGATCGCGACAGCGCACCTGGGAAGCATCCAGGCTGTGCCAGGAGTCAATGGCGGCGCTTGTTTCCGCGTCCGGCTAGCAAGATACTTCGAGCGGTAGCCCCAAGGGGGCTCCATACTTAGGTATTGACCTAACTGTCCCACCCCTGTATAGTTAGGCATATGCCTAACCAACAGGCTTCCACGCTGGATCGCGTTTTTCACGGTTTGGCGGACCCGACGCGACGGGCGGTGCTCGAACGTCTTGGCCGTGGGCCAGCTGCTGTGAGTGAACTGGCGCAACCATTCGGCATGTCGTTGCCCTCGTTTCTCCAGCATCTGGACGTGCTGGAAGCATGCGGGCTGGTGAAATCTCAAAAAGCGGGCCGCGTTCGAACCTATCACCTCACTCCCAAGCCGTTGAAGACTGCTGAGAGCTGGCTCGAAAGGCAGCGCGACCTCTGGAACCGCCGTCTCGATCAATTGGATTCTTATCTCGCCGATTTAAAGGAGCAACAATCATGAGCGCTGTATCTGTTGAGATCGATAACAAGCTTGACCTTGTGCTGGAACGCGTCATCGACGTTCCGAGGGAACTCGTATGGGCTGCCTGGACACAGCCGGAGCATTTAAAGAAGTGGTTTACGCCCAAGCCATGGGAGACCGTTGATTGCGAGATCGACCTTCGCCCAGGAGGCATTTTCCGAACGGTCATGCGCTCGCCGGAAGGGCAAGAGGTTCCCAACATGGGTTGCTATCTCGAGGTTGTCCCCAATGAAAGGCTGACCTTCACGTCTGCTCTCGGACCCGGTTATCGCCCTATCATCCGTGCCCCTAAAGACGGATCGTGCGACGAACTCTATTTCACGGCGATCGTCACGATGGATCTGCAGGGCAAAGGGACCAAGTACCGGGCGGTCGCGATTCATGGCGACGAAGCAAGCACAAAGAGACATGAAGCGATGGGCTTCTTTGAAGGCTGGGGGACAGTGCTCGACCAGTTGGTTGCGTACGTCAAGACTTTGTAGGCGCTGCCGAGCAGAGTGGAAATCACAAGGTCGTTAGCATGCAATCCAGGCTAACGACCTTTGCTTACGACAGGGCGAGGTCAATTAGCGCAGCGACACCTGCTTCGCAGCAAGAATCAGCTCTTCCACCGCGAAGACCTCGCGGAGTGCCAGGTCCCGAAGCTTCTTACCCTCGCCCATGCTTTGTCCCGATTCTTCCCGGGATGAACCTTGTCAAACGCTTCTCGTGGAACGGGGCTTGAATAGAGCATCCCAGTTTTGGAACCCCTGGGGACGCTACCGATTCTGTGAGCCCGTTCCAGTGCCGGCCACGCCGCAGCAGGTATGTGGGAATTGGGCAAGCCTAAGCGAAACCAACGGCTTTGACAAACTGTCACTGTGATTGACCCCGCTCGACCCTCAAAGGCGTCCTGTGTACCCACACTAAAGTCAGGAGTTCACCCAGCCGATAGTCTCAATCAGGAGATTGTGGGTATGAGTTCCAGGACTGAACGTGAGAAAGGATACGTTTTGATCACGACGGCCCTTCTGCTGCTGGTTGTATTGGCAATTACCGGGCTTTCTTTCGATATCGGGCGCTTGTATATATCGCGCAACGAAGCTCAAACCTACGCCGACGCTGCTGCCTTGGCAGCGGCCAAAACCCTTGACGGTACGCTTGCCGGCATAAACTCGGCGCGCAACGCGGCGCTCTCCGTCGGAGATCGGCACAACTTCAGTTCAACCGCTTTTTCAGGTACGGTGGTCGAGTTCAGCACTGCAGCTGCAGGTCCTTGGAGCGCGGCGCCTGGTTCGGCAGCAGGGGTTCGATTTGCCCGTGTTATCGCCCAAGCGCCTACTTCTCTGTATTTCTTACCTGTGGTAGGTGGAATACCCTATTCCACGAATCCAGCTGCCTCTGCAGTTGCCGGCCAAGTCCCTCAGACGAGATTCAAAGACGGACTTTTCCCGTTCAGCCCCTTCACAATTAACAGCGCCGCTCCCCACTACGGCTTGCAGCGCTGCATTGATTTCCCGACACAAAACTGCGTAGGCAGCTATTACGCCCTGCGGTGGCCACCAGGAAACTTTAACAATCAGACCGCAATGCGGCTTCAGGGAAACAACGTGAACGGGAATGTCTGCCCAGGCGATTTCAACCAAGTGTCCGTAAACAAGGCCATCGCCGCCGCGTCGGACGTTCGCGGATACTACGGGCCGTATGGAAACGCGAGCGTTCAGCGCGACGCGATCATCAACGACGAGATCCCAGCAGGCCTGACTCTGCACATCGGCACCAACTTGGAAATGAACGGCGGAGGCATGCAGACGCAATCGGATTCCATCCAGGAGCGTGTACGGCAGGACACCGATCCAACATCAAGGACCTACGCGCAATACCTTTCTCGACTCGACGGATCGGGTCACCGAGTAGGGAATGGGAGGCGGGTTATAGGGACACCGCTCAACAGTGGTCCCCCTGACTACACAGTGATCGCGATTGCTGGATTCTTCCTCCTTCCCGAAGCCTGGTACAACGGGGGCGGTAATCAGCCGCTTTGTGCAGAGTACATAGGGCCGTTCACGCTGGGAGCAGGAATCGGTGGAGTTGCTCAATCCGGCTCGTGGTCTGTGAGGTTGGTCCAATGAAGAAACGGCAGAATCAACGGGGAAACTCGCTAATCGAATTTGCTCTCTCGGCAACTCTGCTGGTCCTCATCTTCTCAGGCGCTTTTCAATTCGGCTACGCCTGCCTCGCTTATAACCAGATCGAAGCTGCGGTCCGCTCCGGCGCCCGGTACGCTTCCACCATCCGATACGACTCTGCTACCAGCGCTCCTTCGGCAACCTTTGCGAATGCAGTCAAAAACGTCGTCGTATTCGGCACAGCCACACCGAGTGCTGGACAAGCGCCCGTGGTGCCCGGACTCAGCACAGGGCATGTAGTGGTCACGCCGATTTTCGTGGGCAACGTACCAGGTAGCGTTCGTGTTGCGATCAGCGGATACCCTCTGAACACCATCTGGCGGACCTACACTCTGATGAATAAACCGTATGCAGTCTTCCCTTTCCTGGGTGTCTATGCGCCAGCTTAAGTCTCGTTCCCGTCAGCGCGGTCAGGCGTTAGTGGAAGGTGCACTGACCCTGATCGTTTATCTCGCGCTCCTGCTCGGCACCATGGAGCTCGCCCAGACGATGTTCCTGTTTCAGACATACTCCGACCGTGCGCGCCATGCTTTACGGATGGTTTGCATCGAGGCGTATGATCCCGCAACAACAGAGGCCAAGCTCCAGAATTGGGTTCTCTACGGGCAGCCGACAGTCCCGGCCGGAGCATCCAGCAGCTCGGGTTACCTGGGCCTGCAGCGATCGAGCATCCAATTGATCGCGGACTTGCCGGACAACGAAAACAACCGGCTCACGGTACGCATCAGCAACTACTCTTTCAGTCTTTTCACCGGATTGCTGGTTGGCGCAACGACCGGCTCATCTAGCGGGCGAACCATAGAGTACTCGCACCCGTACGAGCTTCCGCTATAGGCGGCGGATTGCTCGTCAGGGCTGGCGAAAACAAGGCCCGGTCTACGGCGACGACGACTCGCACTGGTAGGTTCAGCGAGGAAGAGATCGACTTCAGTCGCCGAAGGTTATGCTTGCCACGCAGGCCCTATCCGACCAGACCAGCAAGGAAAGCACTGGCGTTGTGTCGGAGCTCCCTCGCCTCGGTAATCGACTACGAAACGGGCAGTCGCAAAACGGCTGCCTATTTTGACAGCGGATCCACGACTAATTCACCCTGCATCCGGAAGTTCGAGCCGCCGTATACGCCTTATACCCACACAGATGATCAGAAAACTGAGTGGATGCAGTAGACCCACCGCGAGGAAGATCGTCGAGTAAGAGCCCTGGCCCGCCAGCCACCATCCGGCTAGCCAGTTCGAAACGATACCGCCTACCGATCCCGCTGCTCCCATGAAACCCGCAACCGTGCCGACCACCGACGAGGGAAATAGATCGGCCGCCAGCGTCTGCATGATT